>JAJYJR010000180.1 GCA_021789355.1 Chloroflexota bacterium
CGTCGGCCGCCCGGCGGCACCGGCTGCTCGCCCTGCCGGGCTGGCCGCGCCCGCTCCGGCGCCGGCCGGCGGCGAGGCCCCGCGCCAGATGTCCCGCATGCGCCGGGTGATCGCCGAGCGCCTGACCCAGTCGTGGACCACCACGCCGCACTTCACGGTCACCGTGGCCGTGGACGCGTCGAGGCTGATGGACCTGCGGGCCGGGCTCAAGGCGGCCGGCTCGAGCCTCACCGTCACGGACTTCGTGCTCGCCGCGGCCGCGGATACGCTGGCCGAGTTCCCCGACGTCAACGCCCGCACCGACGGCACGTCGGTCTGGCCGCGCAGCCGCGTCGACCTCGGCATGGCCGTCTCGGTGCCCGGCGGCCTGGTGGTCCCGGTGATCCGCGACGCGGGCGCGCTCACCGTCGCCGAGATCCACGACCGTGCCGCGGCCCTCTCGGCGGCGGCCCGCGCGGGCACGGTGTCGCCCGACGACCTAGTCGGCTCCACGTTCACCGTGTCCAACCTGGGCATGTACGGGGTCGAGGAGTTCAGCGCGATCATCAACCCGGGCGAGGCGGCGATCCTGGCGGTGTCGTCCGCGCTCCCGACGCCGGTGGCCGTCGACGGGCGCGTCGAGGTCCGACCGGTGATGAAGCTGACACTGTCGGCCGACCACCGCCTGGTGGACGGGGCGATGGGCGCCGAGTTCATGCGCGCCATGCAGGCCCGGCTCGAGGCGGCCGACGCCTTCCGGCTGGGCGCCGCGACGCTGGTCGAGCCCGCCCGCCCCCGCTTCGCCGACGACCCGGACTGGTTCGACGTGGTGGTGCTCGGCGCCGGGACGGGCGGCTACACCGCGGCGTTCCGGGCGGCCCAGCTGGGGCTCAAGGTGGCCCTCGTCGACGCCGACCGGATCGGCGGCACGTGCCTCCACCGCGGCTGCATCCCCACCAAGGCGATCCTCGAGGCGGCCGACCTCGCCCACCGCGTCCGCGAGCAGGGCGCCGCGCTCGGCGTGCTCGCCGACGGCGTCCGGCTCGACTACGCCGCCACGGCCGCGAACAAGGACGCGGTCGTCAAGCGCATGTGGACGGGATTGAAGAGCCTGGTCGGCAAGAACGGGGTGGAGTGGGTCGCCGGGCGCGGCCGACTCGACGGGCCATCGCGGGTCGTCGTGACCCTGGAGGGCGGCTCGACCCGCACGCTCACCGCCAACGACGTCATCCTGGCCACCGGGTCGCGCCCCAAGAGCCTGCCCGGCCTCGTCCCCGACGGCCGGCGCATCGTGACCTCCGACGACGTGCTGCGCTGGACGGAGCTGCCGTCGAGCCTGGTCGTCGTGGGGGCGGGCGCCGTGGGCGCCGAGTTCGCGTCCGCGTTCCACGACCTGGGCGTGGCTGTGACACTGCTCGAGTACCTGCCCGCGGTCGTGCCGCTCGAGGACGCCGAGGTGAGCCGCGAGCTCCAGCGCAGCTTCGAGCGCCGCGGCATGCGCGTCGTCGTCAACGCCCGGTTCGACCCGGCGTCGGTCGCCGTCCGGGAGGACGGCGTGTCGATCACGGTGGGCCCGGACGGCGGCGAGCGCTCGGAGGTCACCGCGGATGCGATCCTGGTGGCGACCGGGCGCGCGCCCAACACCGAGGGCCTCGGCCTCGAGACGACGCGGGCGGCCGTCGAGCGCGGGTTCGTCCAGGTGGACGGCCTGATGCGCACCGCCGAGCCGCACCTTTGGGCGATCGGCGACCTCGTGGGCGGGCTGCTGCTCGCGCACACCGCCGCGCACGAGGGGATCATCGCGGCCCACGCGATCACCGGCGAGCGCGACGTCCACCCCATGGACTACCCCGGCCAGCCGCGCGCCACCTACACGCGGCCCGAGATCGCCTCGGTGGGCCTGACGGAGCAGCAGTGCGCCGAGCGGGGCCTGCCGGTCAAGATCGGCAAGGTGCCGTTCCAGGCCATCGCGAAGGCCCTGATCCACGGCTCCCGCGAGGGCTTCGCCAAGGTGATCGCCCACGCGGACACGGGCGCCGTCCTCGGCGTCCACGTCATCGGCCCGCACGCGACCGAGCTCATTGCCGAGGCCTCGCTGGCCGCGTCGCTCGCCGCGACCGTGGACCAGCTGGGGTCGGCCACGCATCCGCACCCGACCCTGTCCGAGGTGCTCGGCGAGGCGGCGATGGCCGTGCGGGGGCGCTCGATCAACTTCTGAGAGGACCGGGGCGGGCCTGCCGCCAACGAGTCGGAGCGGTGCGCCCGCCGGGCGCCGGAGGAGCTGGCGCCCGGCGGACTGGGGGGACGCTACCGGCGCCCGTACAGCGGGCCGAAGTTGGCGCAGGCGCGGAAGTCGGCGCCCTCGGGGTCGGCGGTGCCCAGGTTGGCCCACGCGCTCGGGCGGAACACGTCCTCGGCGGGCACGTTGTGCATGTGGACCGGGATCCGCAGGATCGAGGCCAGGGTGATCAGGTCCGCCCCGACGTGGCCGTAGCTGATGGCGCCGTGGTTGGCCGCCCAGCTGGCCATGACGCTGTACACGTCGCGGAAGGGCCCCTCGCCCGTGGTGCGCGGGACGAACCAGTGGGTGGGCCAGGTCGGGTCGGTCCGCCGGTCGAGGGCGTCGTGGACCTCCCGCGGCAGCTCGACCGTCCAGCCCTCGGCGATCTGGAGCGTCGGCCCGGCGCCGCCCACGAGGTTGAGGCGGGCCATCGTGACCGGCATGCCGCCCCGCGACACGAACTGGCTGGAGAACCCGCCGCCGCGGAAGTAGCCGCGGTTGGCCGGGTACCAGGTGGTCGCCGCCAGCGCCGCGTCCACGTCGGCCTGCGTGACCTCCCAGAACGGCTTCATCGCGGGCCTGCCGTCGGCGTCGGTCATCGCGCCCGTCGCGTCGAGCGTCGCCGCGCCGGAGTTGATGAGGTGGATGAAGCCGTCGGCCGCGGCCCCCTCGGGCCGCCAGCCCGTCACCCGCTCGACCGCGTCCGGGCTCCAGTACGTCCGCACGTCGGCGAAGATCTGCGCCCGGTTGGTGAGCAGGTACGAGAGCAGCATCGTCGCGCCGTTGAGCGAGTCGTTCTCGGTCGCGAACACGTGCGGCGCGCGGACGCCGTTCCAGTCGAAGCTCGAGTTGAGCATCGCCTCCATGAAGTCGCCGTTGGGGCTGTGGTCGGTCCAGTGCCGCTGGCCCTGGAAGCCGCCCAGGATCGCGTTGCGGCCCATCGACTCCTCGACGTGGCCGAGCTCGGCCAGGCGCGGGTTGCCGACCAGCAGGTCGCGCGCGATCAGGAACATCTTGACCACCGTCGCCCAATCGGCGTCCAGGCCGGCGCGGTCCTTCTGCTTGGCCGGCTCGTTGCGGTCCTCGCCCTCGCGGCAGTTCGCCCTCGTCCAGGCCAGGCCCCGCTCGAACTCGGCCGGGTCGTAGATCCCCTCCTCGAGCCGCCGCGCGACCTCGGACATGTCGACCGCCTCGACGCGCATGCCGAGGTACTTCTCGAAGAACGGCTGGTCCACGATCGACCCGGCGATGCCCATCGACACGCCGCCGAGCGACAGGTAGGACTTGCCGCGCAGGATGGCCGCCGCCAGACCGGCCCTCGCGAAGCGCAGGATCCTCGCCCGGACGTCCTCGGGGATCGAGCCGTCGCCCGCGTCCTGGACGTCGCGCCCGTAGATGCCGAACGCCGGCAGGCCCTTCTGGGTGTGCGCCGCGAGCACCGCGGCGAGGTACACGGCGCCCGGCCGCTCGGTGCCGTTGAAGCCCCAGACCGCCTTGGGCGTGAGCGGGTCCATGTCCATCGTCTCGGACCCGTAGCACCAGCACGGCGTGACGGTGATCGAGACCCCGACGCCCTCCTTGCGGAACAGCTCGGCCGCCTTGGCCGCCTCGTACACGCCCCCGATGTTGTGGTCGGGCACGACGCACTCGACGGGGGTGCCGTCGGGGTAGCGCAGCGTGGAGCTGATCAGCTCGGCCGTCCGCAGGGCCATGCCGCGCGTCTGCTCCTCGAGCGACTCGCGGACGCCGTGCTGCCGCCCGTCGACCGCGGGCCGGATCCCGATCTTGGGCCAGTCGCCGACGAAGCGGCCGGAGGTGTTCACGGTGGTCATCGCACCCTCTCGTTCTGGAACGCCTGGTTGCCGGTCGCCGGCGGCTATCCGGGCTGGACCACGCCGATGGTCAGTAGGATGTTGGCGTAGACGCGCTGCTCGCCGGTGGCGATCGCCAGGGCGCAGTCGGGGCCGCGCGCCATGTCGTAGAACTCGAACCGGCCGAGGCGGGTGAGCCCGGTGCCCGGCAGCAGGCGCCGGAAGTCGTCGTAGATCGAGGGCTCGCTCCCGTCGTCCGGACCCATGACGTGGGCCGCCTCGACGGGGATGGCGTCAGCGATCACCCCGAGCAAGTCGGTGACGGTCAGCTTGCCCGGCTCGAGGTTGAGGAACACCCGGTGGGCCGACGGGTTGGAGCGCGTCGCCAGCGGGTAGTTCCCGTCGGCGATCAGGACCTGGGAGCCGTGGCCGGCCTCGCCCAGAGCGGCGAGGATCCCGGGATGGAGTAGGCGCGTCCTGAGCACTGGGCCTCCTTGTCAAGCAGGAGCTGGCCGACGAGACGGATCGGACGACGCGCAGGCACACCCCTGAGGGAACGATACCCGAAACACCCAGTTATCGATAACAGTGATAACGGTAACGGATCAGTGCCCCGCTCGCAAACCCCCTTGTGCGCCGGATCTGTCCGAGTTTGTGGGCCGCCGGTTTGGCAGCGCGCCGCCAAGCGCCCCAACGATCGACCGCCTAACTGGCCGCAGACTCCTCGGGGGCCATCACCGGCAGCGGCCCACCACTCGACTTGCGGATGACCAGTTCGGTCGGGAACACGACGTCCTGCACCCGGTGTCGGCCTGGATGCTGGATCCGCTCCACGAGCAGCTCCACCGCGCGCCGGCCCATCTCGAGCGCAGGCTGGGCGACCACGGTGAGGAAGGGGAAGGTGACCATCGCCGACGGGAGGTCGTCGAAGCCGACGACCGCCACATCCTCGGGCACGCGGATGTTCATGTCCTCAAGAGCGTGCAGCACGCCGATGGCGATGAAGTTGTTGCCCGCGAAGATTGCCGTCGGTCGGTCCGGCCGCGACATGATCGCTCGGGCCATCTCGGCCCCGCTCTCGATGGAGAAGCGACCGTGGACCACCTGGACGGATCGCTCGTGACCGGCCTCCCGCATGGCGTCGCGGAACCCAGCGGCTCGGTCCATGGCGGTTGAGACTGATCGAGGGCCGGTCAGGATCGCGGTGCGGCTGTGTCCAAGCGAAGCGATGTAGCGGCCCATCTCATAGGCGCCCACTCGCGAATCGGTGCGGACCACATCGGCGGCACCGCGACGGATGCGGCGATCGAGCACGACGAGGGGCGTGTCCTGCTCTCGGCACTTCTTGATGACCCTCTCTCCAGCTCCGGCCGGGACGATCAGGACCCCGTCGATCTGACGCTGCAGCAGCATCGTGACGTAGAGCTCTTCCTCGTCCTGATCCTCGTTGCTGTTGCCCAGGATCACCATCATCCCGGCGTCATTGGCCGCCGCCTCGACGCCGTGTGCAAGCGTGGTGAAGAAGGGGTTCGTCAGGTCCGTGACGAGCAGGGCGATGAGGTTCGTCCGCTTGGAGCGCAGGCTGCGAGCCAGGACGTTGGGCATGTAGCCCGTCTCGGCAATCGCCGCCTCGACACGGCGTCGGACGTCGACGCTGACCGGCCCTGACCCGCGCACGACCCGCGACACGGTCATCGGCGAGACGCCCGCCAATTTGGCTACATCGACCAGTCTCGCCATCGGTCTCCGTCCAGTGCTGCCGACCTCAGCCGTTGCCCGAGGAGCTAACGGTATCAACGCCGCACGAGGCAGTCCACGAAGTGGCTGCAGGCCACCGCGCAGCTGGCTGGCGGTCTGACACGGGCGGTGGCTATTGACCAGATCAAGTCATATGATAACGTAAACACTCAGAGGCCGCTGTGCTGCTGCACAGGTTCTCTGAGCGATGTCAAGTCGCAAGAGAACGCATCAGACGGGAGGCCACGGGGCTGGACAAACGATGCACCTGATGGCCTCATCATCTCGGCTACCTGGTCGGCGGGCGTGCGGTGCGGAGGCGAGTGGCTGATGGGAACACTTGACAAGGATCGCGCCGTCCTGCGTGAACTCGCGTCCCGCGTCGCCGAGATCGCAGCGCTGCCGGTCCAGGCCGAGACGATCGCCGGCTGGAAGGCGCTCAACGGCCTCCGGCCGGTGCGGCCGATGGTGGCGATCGACCAGCTGCCGTGGCACGAGATGGCGTCGAGCCCCGAGCTCGTGACGCAATGCGAGGATCCCTTCAACCGCGGCCTCGAGATCGACCTGCGCCGCATCCTCTACCGCTGGAACCACTTCCGTGCCGACATGGTGGTCGAGCCCGAGCTCCTGATCCCGAAAGTCCTGCGCCTTGACGGGTTCGGCGTCGAGATGCACGAGGAGACCGAGGCCGTCGACGCTGCCAACGTGATCGTCTCGCACCACTTCTTCGACCAGCTCGAGCACGAGGAGGACGCCGACAAGATCCGGACGCCCACCGTCTGGCTCGACGAGGCGGAGACGGCCCGCATCGAGGCGCAGGCGCACGAGATCTTCGACGGCGTGCTTCCCGTCCGCCTCCAGGGCTGGGTCCCCAGCACCAACCAGTGGCCGGGCCTCGAGTCCCAGCCCGAGACGCGCGCCCTGGTGCACGACTGGCCGGACGAGCTGCTCGCCGGCGGGGCGAACTTCTGGGACACGATCGAGTTCTGGCGCGGCGCCGACGCCATCCTGCTCGACCTCATGGACCGGCCCGAGCACCTGCACCGGATCATGGACCGTCTGGTGACGGCCTACCTCGGCATGCTCGACCAGATGGAGGCCAAGGGCCTGCTCGGACACTCGATGTCCTTGGTGCACTGCACTCCCGCGTGGACCGACGAGCTCCCCCACGCTGGGTTCGACCCCGAGCGACCCCGGGCTGAGGACCTGTGGACGATGGGCATGGCACAGGTCTTCACCTCGACCTCGCCCAAGATGTTCCGGGAATTCGAAGTCGAGCACACCAAGCGCTGGTTCGCCCGCTTCGGCCTCGGCTACTACGGGTGCTGCGATGTCCTCGACCGGCACATCGACCACATCCGCGTCATCCCGAACGTGCGCAAGATCTCGATGTGCCCATGGGCGAACGTCGAGCGCGGTGCCGACGGGATGGGCCACGACTTCGTCATGTCGCGCAAGCCGAACCCGGCGCTGCTCGCAATGGACGGTTGGGAACCCGAAGCGGTTGAGAAGCAGCTGCGCGCGACGGCAGAGGCGTGCCGGCGAACTGGCACGAACGTCGAGTTCATCCTCAAGGACGTGAGCACCATTCGCTACCAGCCGCACCGGCTGGAGGAGTGGGTGGACGTCGCAATGCGGGTGGCAAGGGACTACTGAGAGGCCCGGCGCGACCGCCGGTACAAGGAGCAAGACCCGATGGTAGATCTGCAGGAGCTCAGCGCGGCAATCGAGGTGGGCGACCGCGCGACCGCCACTCGACTGACCCGCGAGGCGCTCGACGGCGGGGTGCCACCCGCGACGATCCTTGATGCGATGACGGGCGCGATGGGCGTCGTCGGCCGCAAGTTCCAGGACAACGAGATCTTCGTCCCCGAGATGCTCATCAGCGCTCGGGCCATGAAGGAGGCCACCGCGATCCTGGAGCCGGTGCTCGTCGAGGCGGGGATCCGCCCTGAGTTCACCGCGGTTGTCGGCACGGTCGAGGGCGACCTGCACGACATCGGCAAGAACCTCGTCGGCATGATGCTCAAAGGCGCCGCCATCGAGGTCGTGGATCTCGGCGTCAACGTGACGGCCGACCGCTTCGTGGAGGCAGCCCGCGAGCATGACGCCCGGCTGATCGGCCTCAGTGCCCTGCTGACCACCACGATGCCCAACATGCGCAAGGTGGTCGAGGCGATCAAGGCGGCGGGCGTCGACGCCAAGGTGATGATCGGCGGTGCCCCGACCACGCCCGAGTTCGCCGCCCAGATCGGCGCCGACGGCTACGCCCCGGACGCGGGCGCCGCCGTCGACCTCGCCAAAGCCCTGCTCGAGAGCAAGTAGCAGCCGGCAGGGAGTCTGACGATGGGCATGTTCGAGACCTTCGGCCGCAGCAGCGGCGTCGGAGAACCGCGGAAGGACTCGACCCTGGCGAAGGTCGAGCGCCTGGCGAAGACCTACCGGCACGAAGAGGCTGACCGGGTCCCGATCAGCGACTTCTTCTGGGGCGGCTTCAAGACCCGCTGGCGCGACGAACTGGGACTGCCGCCGGACGCCGACCCGTACTACTACTACGACCTCGACCTGATCGTCACCGTCCCGAACATGGATCCGCACATCCGCTCGTTCGAGACCATCCGCGAAGACGATGAGGAGGTCGTCATCAAGACGGGTTTCGACACGACGATCCGCAAGCGGTTCGACCTGCCGATGCCGGAGCAGATGAGCTGGGACACGGACTCGATCGAGAAGCTCGAGGCGTTCGAGTTCGATGATCCCGCCGACCCCCGCCGCTTCTTCGAGGCCGGCGACAACCAGATCGCCGGCGTCGGGGATGGGTTCGAGCGGAACAGCCCGCCGTGGGTCGACACGGTCCGGTCCCTGCGCCCGGACTTCGCCGTCTACGGGAGCATCACCGAGTCGTCGGAGATCTGCACCCGCCTGCTCGGCCAGTTGAACACGATGATGTGGATCGGCGAGTACCCCGAGCGGTTCGGGGAGCAGCTGCTCCGGATCGGCGAGTTCAGCTATCAGGTCGCCAAGGCGCAGATCGAGGCCGCCAACGGACTCCTTGACGGCATGGTGATCTGGGGCGACGTGGCCTACCGCAAGGGCCTGTTCATGTCGCCCGACTACTGGCGCCGGTACTTCAAGCCCACGGTGGCACGGATCATCCAGCTCTCGCACGATCACGGGCTGCCCGTCATGTACCACGGGTGCGGCAACGCGAACGCCATCCTCGAGGACATGATCGAGATCGGCCTCGACGGATATAACCCCTTGGAGGCCAAGGCCGACCTCGACGTGGTGACGCTTCGCGAGCGGCTCGGCCACCGCCTCACCTTCTGCGGCAACAGCGACATCCGAGTCTGGGAGCGGGGCGACCCGGACGAGGTGCGGCGCGAGGTCCTCCACCGTCTGCGTGCGGCCGAGGGCGGAGGCTACGTCTTCATGTCGGACCACTCAGTCGCGAGCGATGTGTCGGGTCACACCTACGACCAGATCGTGAAGCTCGTCCGGCAGTACGGAACCTACCCGCTCGCCCTTCCCGAGGCCTAGGCGGCCGCCCAGCCAGAGATTCTCATCTCCTCCAGGTGGGCGGCCCCGCCCGACGTGGGGCCGTCGACTTCTCTGCGTGGTGCAGGTTCTGTACCGTGTGTGGTATCGTTATCAGTGCTAACGCTACCATGGAGTCCCGATCCCGATGACGCTGAGTGACGTGGCACTCCGCGCCGGCGTCGCGCCGATGACGGCCTCGCGGGCCGTCAACGGCAGCGGCCATGTCTCGGACGCCCCCCGTGCGGGTCGAACAGGCGATCTCGGACGCGGGCTGGCGGTGGCGACGGCAGTGAGTTGTAGAGCCGATCCTCCTCGCACCCTCTGCGAGATCAGGGTGGCGGGCGACGTCATCATCTGCCTGTCGTCCGGCAATCACCTTCGAATCCACCCACCCCGCACCCGAAAGGCGGCCCCGGCATGACCGAGTTCAACGACACGATCCCGGGCACCCGCGTCCGGCGCGGCCTGTCCCGGGACGACCTGATCCTGGTCGCCGGGGCCGGCGGCTTCATCGG
>JAJYJR010000181.1:0-2779 GCA_021789355.1 Chloroflexota bacterium
GTCGCGCGCTCTTCGCGACGCTGGTCTACGCCACGTTCCCCTACGCGTGGGGATGGCTCACCATGGGCAGCGGCCTGACGCGGTCGGTCGGGATGTTCTTCGCGCTGCTCGCGGCCTGGCAGGGGATGCGGTTGCTGCGCGACGGCCGGGCACGGTCCGTCATCGCGACCGGCGTGCTCGCCGGCCTCTCCGTGCTGAGCCACCCCGAGGCGGCCGTCTTCGTGCTGATCGCGCTGGGCGCACGGCTGCTCTTCGAGCGCACCTGGCGCAACCTGCGCAATCTCGTCCTCGCTGCTGCGATCGCGGCCGTGGTGGCGGCCCCCTGGATGCTCATCGTGATCGCGCGGCACGGGCCCGCGCCGTTCCTGGCGGCGGGCGGCGGGGTGGGCCGGGATCCCGTCGCGAGCCTGGTCGTCTACGCGTTCGGGTTCTTCATCGTGAGCCCGCTCCCGGTGGCCCCGGTGCTCGACCTGCTCGGGCAGGTCCGCACGCTGCTCGCCCGGCGGCCGTACCTGGTGGTCTGGCGCCTGGCGGTCTGCTTCCTGGATCTCCGCTTCGCGCTCGTTGCGGCCATCGTGCCCATGGCCCTGCTGGCGGCCGACGGCCTCTTCGACGTCCTGGTGCCGGCGCTGGAATCGCTCGTGCGGCGCCTGCGGCCCGGCGGCGGTGCCGCTCCCCCGGCGCGACGCAGCATCGCGGCGCTCGTTGCCGTCGCGTCGCTGGGGTTGCTCGCCTCCGGCCTGGTCGCCCCGTCGGTCTTCCTCGCCCCGCACGTCGCACTGGACGCGCAGGACCGCGCGGCGCTCGCCTGGGTCCGAGCCACGCAGCCGGCGGACCGGCGCTTCCTCGTGCTCGCCACCGGCACGTGGGGCTCGGACGACCTCAGCGAGTGGTTCCCGGCGCTCGCGGACCGCGGCACGCTGGACACGAGCCAGGGCCTGGAGTGGGTGAAACCCGCCATCCGGGACGCGGAGGGCGCGGCTGAGGTTCGCCTCCGGCAGTGTGAGCCGGCCGCCCTTGCGTGCGTCGTGGACTGGCTGCGCGGCCGGGGGGCGGCCGATCCGGCCGTGTACGTGCCGGCGAACGGCAGCGCGTTCACCCGCTCGGGTGATGCGACGGCGGCGATCCGCGCGGAACTGCTGGGGTCCCCGCTCTTCCGCGTGATCTACGCGGGACCCGGCGCGGTCATCCTCGTGCCGTCGGGGGCCGCCGGCGCGCCCTGAGTCGCGCCCGTCTGAATGCGATCCGCCCCGACATCGCGGCCGTTCGGCCCTCGTTCACTTGAGGATGGCGTGGACCCGCACGAGTCCGCCATGATTCAGGCGGGTCGCGACATGCCGACCGCGACCGTGGGCGAGTGCACGGGCTGGAGGCGACATGGACACGCAACCAACGACCGATGGAGTGTCCAGGCGACGGCTCGCCATTCCGAGCGTCCCCCCCATGGTCCAGCGGAGCGCGCTCCTCGTCTGTGCCGCGGTGGGCGGGGTGCTGCTCGCCGTGATCGCCGTCTACTCCTGGCCACGCGTCTACTTCGATGGACTCGCCTACTGGCGGGCAGGAGAGCGGCTTCTGGCAGGGATGCCGGTGTACGAGGCGGGCCACGTCGGAACGCCGCTCGCCTATTGGTATCCGCCTCCGCTCGCCCAAGCACTCGCTCCGCTCACTGCGGCGGTGCCCGAGGTCGTCGTGAACTGGGTCTGGATCCTCGTGCTGATGGCATGCCTGTGGTGGCTGCTCGACGGCTCGGTGATCCGCGTCCTTGCGAGCCTCGTGTTCCTGCCAGTTGCGGTCGAGCTCAATGTCCGCAACATCCACCTGCTGCTCGCCGTCATGGTCGTGATCGGCCTGTCGCGACGTGGCTGGTCCTGGCTCCTTGGTGTGGGGGCCGCGATAAAGCTGGCTCCAGCGGTCGGACTCGTATATCTGGCGGCGCGTGGTCGCTGGCGCGATGTCCTCATCGGGCTGGCGGCCGGCGTGCTGATCGCGGTGATCAGCTACGCGCTTGCGCCGGGCCTGTGGTTCGACTGGCTGTCGACCATGCTCGCGAACGGAGGCGTCTCCGCCGACGCGTCGTTCCTTCCCATCCCGTATGTGGCCCGAGCCCTGGCGGCTGTGGTGCTCGCGTGGTGGGCGGGCCGGCAACCCGAGCGCATGGGTGATCCCGTTGCGGCCGTGGCTATTGTGTTTGCGCTGCCGACCTGGTGGGCGCCTGCGTTCGCGATGCTGCTCGCCGCGTGGAAGCTGCGGCCGCGTCCGCTCGCGTCCGGCGTCGCGGGTCGCCTGGATGCCCTGCCGACAGTCGGTGCGCCCTGAGACCCGCGCTGGGTACGACGACGCCGGCCGGGCCATCGAGGCGCCGGCCGGCGAATGAGTTCCCCGTGCGGGTCAGATCGACGTGCCGATGGTATTCAGGATGTTGCTGATCTGCTGTCCGAGGAAGATAAGGGCGACGATGGCGATGATCGCGATCAGCGCGAGGATCAGGGCGTATTCCGCGAGGCCCTGTCCATCCTCGCGGTCGAACAGGCGTGCGAGCATCCGAACCTCCCTACCTATGGTCGTCCAATTGACGACCGGAGGGTTGTGTGATACCGCGACTGCAACGAGAGTGCAAGTCAAATCGCAAGGCGGCAGATGGTCCTGAAGCGGTAGCGGTGCGTGCCGTCACCGGGTCGAGCGAGGCAGGGCGGGGCGGTCAGCCGCGTGCGAGGCGCGGGATGGCCGCGAGCACCCCGCACGTGGAGAGCGACAGGTCGGGAGTCGCGATGGCCGCCGC
>JAJYJR010000181.1:2789-9810 GCA_021789355.1 Chloroflexota bacterium
GATCGCGAGGGTCCACGGCCGCGAGGCGCCGAAGTACGCCACCCCCGCGGCGACGGCGAGGCGCAGCGCCAGCGGCGGGGACCACGGCAGCACCGCGAGCCAGTAGCTCGGCACCTCCTGGTGCGCGAGCAGGTAGTGAATCCACGATGCGGTGGCGCCCGGAGCGAACAGCAGCATCCCGGCCCCGATCGCGGCCGTCACGAGGACCGCGAGCGCGAAATCGTGCCAGCGGCGCTGCGCGAGGAGTGACACGGCGCCGACAACGGGCGTGAGCTTGACCCATGCCTGCAGCGCCCAGAGGGCCGGCCGGCGCGGCACGAGCACGAGTCCGACCGCGAGCAGCGTCGCGATGTTCCCCCACACGAGCGACGCGGCGAGGGCGGCGAAGATCGGGATCCGCAGGCGCACCGGCAGCGGCCAGACCAGCCAGAGGGCGCAGGCAACGAGCAGGGTGAGCCACGCGGCACAGAAGGCGGGCCACGGCAGGACGGCCGCGGGCAGGAACAGCAGTACCGCGACGGGCGGGTAGATGTAGCCCGTGGAGCCGTCGATCACCCCATACAGCGGCCCGTGCCACGTCCGCCAGTAGGCGAGGGCGTCGCCCGGCCAGCGCGGCTCGGCGAGCACCGCCGCGATGAACGCAACCGCGAATGCCCATGCGGCGGCGAAGACGATGAGGTCGCGCCAACGGGTCGTGGAAACCGCCGGGATCGCCGCGGGTCGCACTGGTCCCTCCCTCCAACGTCCGCACACGATAGCGTCGGGGATGGCCGCACGACACGCCCCGCAGGAACCATCCGGCGCGTACGTTCGGCGACGCGGCCGGGCCGGACCGCGTCAATCGGGATGCCGTCGGTGCCGTGCAGCCATCGGTGCCAGCAGGTACCTATTGACAGCAGATAGATACTGCATGTGACTTGCAGAAGCTACAGAGCATCGGATCGCCGGCGATGGGGCCGGCACGGACGGAGGTCGGCCATGGCCGGGATGACGGGAACGCGCCGCTGGTGGGCGCTCGGGGCGATGGTGCTCGCGGTCCTCGCGATCACGCTCGACGTGACGGTGCTGACGGTCGCGTTGCCGACCCTGGCCGGCGCGCTGAAGGCCTCCGAGTCGCAGCTGCAGTGGTTCGTGACGGCGTACACGCTCGCGCTGGTGGCCGGGATGCTGCCGGCGGGACTCATCGGGGACCGGTACGGGCGCCGGACCGTGGTCGTCGGCGCACTGCTCCTGTTCGTCGCCGGCTCCATCGGCTGCGCGTACGCGCCGGACCCGGCCTGGTTCATCGTCGCGCGCGTGGTGCTCGGGCTGGCCGGCGCGGCGCTGATCGTGATGGTGCTCTCGATCGTCACGGTCCTCTTCAGCGAGGCGGAGCGGCCGCGGGCCATCGGGATCTGGGGCGCGGCCAACTTCATCGGCCTCCCGCTCGGACCGATCCTCGGGGGATGGCTGCTCACGAACGCCTGGTGGGGCTGGATCTTCCTCATGAACGTGCCGGTCGCGCTGCTCGGGCTGGTCGCGGTCGTCGCGCTCGTGCCCGAGTCGAAGGCGCCGAAGGCCCCCGGCATCGATCTTCTCGGGGTGCTGCTCTCGAGCGCCGGCCTGGTCGCGCTCATGTACGGCGTCACGGAGGCGGGCGACCACGGGTGGAGCGACGCCGGCGCGCTCGCCTGGTCGGTCGCGGGCCTGGTCGTGCTCGTCCTGTTCGGGCTGTGGGAGCACCGCCTCGCCGGCAGGCCGGGCCTCCAGCCGCTCGTCGACCTGTCGCTGTTCCGCTCGCGGAGCTTCACCTGGGGCGTGGTGTGCACCGCGTTCGGGGTCTTCGGGCTCTTCGGCGTCCTGTTCGCGCTGCCGCAGTTCTTCCAGGCGGTCATGGGGCTCGACCCGCAGGGCTCGGGGTTCCGCCTGCTCCCCGCCGTCCTCGGCCTCATCGTCGGCGCGGTGCCGGCGGACCGCGTGGCGGCCCACCTCGGCGCGAAGCTCACCGTCGCGCTGGGGTTCGCGATCGTCGTGGCCGGCACGCTCGCGGGCGCCACGATGACGGCGGCGAGCGGCGATGCGTTCATCGCGGCATGGACGTTCGTGGTCGGCGCGGGCGCCGGGCTCGGGTTCGCCACGTCGGCGTCGGCGGCGCTCGTGGAGCTCTCGGCCGACCGGAGCGGTGTCGGCTCGGCGCTGCTCCAGGCCGTCATCAAGCTCGGGCCGGCCTTCGGGGCGTCGTTCCTCGGCAGCGTGCTGAACTCGACGTACCAGGCGCAGGTGAGCGTCGCCGGGCTGCCGGCCGCAGCGGCCGCGACGGTGAAGGCGAGCGTCTTCGGCGCGGTCGCCGTCGCGCAGCAGGCCGGGTCGGCGGCGCTCCTGCACTCCGCGCGGGCCGCCTTCGCGGCCGGCATGGACGACGCGCTCCGGTTCGCGGCCGTCACGACGGTGGTCGCGATCGTCCTCGCGCTCGCGTTCCTGCCCTCGCGCCGGCACTCCGAGTCGATGCCCGTCGCACGGCGCACGGTGCCCGACGCATACTGAGCGCGACGATGCGCACCTCACCATCGACGGACGAGCCACCCAGGCCCGGGCTGCGCGAGCGCAAGAAGGCGAAGACCCGCGCGCTCATCCAGGAGCACGCCCTCCGCCTGTTCGGGGAGCAGGGCTACGACGAGACGTCGATCGAGCAGATCGCCGAGGCGGCGGAGGTGTCGCCCTCCACGTTCTTCCGCTACTTCCCGACGAAGGAGGACGTGGTCCTCTACGACCCCTTCGACCCGATCCTGATCGAGGCGTTCCGCACGCAGCCGAAGGAGCTCGGGCCGGTCGCCGCGCTGCGGGCCGCCATGCAGGCCGTCCTGGGCGCCTCGACGACCGACTGGGCCGGACAGATGCGCGAGCGTGCGGACCTGCTGCTCTCGGTCCCCGACCTGCGCCGCGCCATGCTCGACGGCATGGTCGCCTCCATGGAGCCCTTCGCGGTCGCCCTCGCCGAGCGGACGGGCCGGCGGCCGGACGACTTCGCCGTGCGCAACGCCATCGGGGCGGTGATCGGGGTGGGGCTGTTCGCGTGGTTCGACGCCGGGGGCGACACGGCCGATTTCGTCGCCCGCCTCGATGCGGCGCTCGCGCACCTGGAGGCCGGTCTGCCGCTGTAGACCGCGCACGAGAGCCTGGGGTCGAGCGCCTGGCGGACGGGAGCGCGTTCGAGTATCGCCCCTGCGCCTGATTACTCAGCATCGTGAGCAAAACTACTCAGGACGCTGAGTAATGTCACCGATCCTGCGCTCCGGGTGTCCGGCAACGGCTCGGCGCCAGACCCGGCAGACCTGCTCACGCATACTGGCCCCGAAGCCGGTGCGCGCCCGGCGGACGCCGGCGGCCCGGCGGGTGCTGCGGCGCCACGTGTCCTGAAGCAGCTGGAGGCACGCATGGAGAGCTACCGCACGGCCGTCACGAGGTGGCGCCACCCGGTGAACATCGCGCTGCACGCGAATGCGCCGCTGGGCGTCCGCATCGCGAACGCCGTGACCGGGTTCATGGGCTCCTGGACGTTCATCATCCTGCAGACGCTCGTCGTGGTGGGCTGGGTGGCGGGCAACGTGTACCTGGTCTTCCACTTCGACCCGTACCCGTTCATCTTCCTGAACCTCGCGTTCAGCACGCAGGCGGCGTATGCGGCACCGCTCATCCTGCTCGCCAGCAACCAGGCCGCGACGCGGGACCGCGCCACGCTCGAGCACGCGGCGACCGAGGCCGAGGAGGCGGACAAGAAGGACGACGAACTCCGCGCCCGGCTGGAGCGGATCGAGGCGCTCCTCGCCACGCTCGCGGAAGGACAATCGGCCGAACCGGCACGCTGACGCCGGGACGTCCCGGGCAACCGAACAGATGGGGGGCACGATGGCGACGCCGATTCAGCTGGTCTTCGACACCGCCGACCCGGACCGGGAGGCGCGCTTCTGGGCGGCCGCGCTTGGCTACGTGCTCCAGCCGCCCCCCGCCGGCTTTGCCACGTGGGACGCGTTCCTGGACGCGCAGGGGGTCCCGGCGGAGCGCCGCAACGACGCCTCGGCCGTCGTGGATCCGGACGGGCGGGGGCCGCGGATCTACTTCCAGAAGGTGCCGGAGGGGAAGACGGCGAAGAACCGGATGCACATGGACCTGAACGTCTCCGGCGGTCCCGGCGTGGAGCTGGCCGACCGCAGGCGGAGCGTCGACGCCGAGGTGGCGCGGCTCAAGGGCCTCGGCGCGACCGACGCGCGCGGCGCGATGGAGAAGGACGGCGAGTACTGGGTCCGCATGAACGACCCGGAGGGAAACGAGTTCTGCGTCCAGTGACGGGTCCGGCGCTGCCCCGCTCGCGTCCGGGCCGAGCGGCTACGTCCGGCGCGTGTCCCGCCGGAACGGCACGACGGCCACGCCGGGAACGAGGCCGTCGTCGCCGTCAGGGCAGGTCCACGAACTGGCCGAGGAAGGCCCGCGCCGAGGGCGTGTCGAGCCGGTAGTCGACGTTCGTGGCGCGGCACGTCGAGTCGCCCGCGCCCCGGGTCGCATCGGCGCCCACCGCGATCCGCGGGTTCGCTACGCTGGTCCGGCCGACTCCATACGCGCGAGGCGCAGTGCTCCGTTCCGTGACCAGCCTGCCGCGCCGGCTTCGCGCGGCGCTCGCGGCGTACCCGCCACCGATCCGCCTGCTGTTCGTCACGCAGTCGCTCGTCGCGACCGCGAACGGCGCGCTGTACCCGTTCCTCGGCCTCTATGTGACGGCACGCTTCGGCGTGGGCATCATCGCGGCAGGCCTGGTCAGCAGCTCGTTCTTCGTCTCCGCGGCGATCTCGAGCCCCGTCGCGGGCATGCTGGCCGACCGGATCGGACGGCGTCCGATCATCGTCGGCACGCTCGCCTTCGACGCCCTGTTCCTCGCCCTGCTCGGGCTCGCGCCGACCCTGCCGCTCGTCGTGCTGGCCGTCGTCGGCTCGGGGCTCACCGGCTCCGCGATGGTCCCGGTCATCCAGGCGGACGTATCGGACGTCATGCCCCCGGAACGGCGCAGCGGCGTGTATGGGGCGATGTACCAGGCGCTCGGCCTCGGCTGGTTCCTCGGGCCCGTCATGGCCGCTCCGCTCCTGGCCCGGTTCGGGTACCCGGGCGTCTTCGGTGTGGCGACCGTGCTGCTGGTGGTTGCCGGGCTGCTGGTCTGGCGGCGGCTGCCCGAAACCCTGATGCGTCCGGGTCGCGGGCGTCCGACGTTCGTCGACGAACGCGGCGCGCTCGCCGTCGCGGCGCCGGGCGAGGCGGACGGGCTTCGCGGTCTCCAGGAGGAGTCCGGGTCGGATCGCCCGGGCGGGGCTGTCGCCCCGGAGCCCGCCGGCCGCGGGAGTGTGCCGGCGGTCGATGGCGGGCCCGCGGCCTGGTATCTCGACCGCCGTCTGCTCCTCTACGTCGCCCTTCACCTCTGCTCGTTCGGCGCGTACGTCCAGCTCTTCAACATCTTCCCGATCGATGCGCGGGACCGGCTGGGCCTCTCGGCCGATGCGTGGGCGGCGATCCTGGCCGTCAACGGCGCGATGATCCTGTTCGGCCAGCCGATCGTGTCGAAGCTCGCCGCCCGGCTTCACAAGCCGTACGCGGTGGCCGTCGGTGTCCTCGCCTGGTCGGTCGGGTTCACGCTGGTCGGGATGATCCGCGAGCCCGTGCTCGTGCTGCCTGCGGTCGTCGTCCTGACGCTGGGCGAGATGACCGTCTTTCCGATCCAGCCCGCGGTCGTCGCCGAGCTGGCTCCGCCGGACGCGCGGGCCCGGTACCAGGGCGCCCTGTCGACGGGAGGATCGATCGGCAACGCGGCGGCACCGACGATCGGCGCGGTCGCCGTGGCGTGGCTGGGCGGGGGCTGGTGGATCCTCCTCGGAGCTCTGCTGGTCGGCCTCGCGTGGGGGTACGTCGCGTTCGGACGCCGCGTCTTCCAGCGGGCGTCCCTGGCCCCGGCGTGACCGCCTCGTTGTGCCGCCGTCGACGCCGTGACGCCGGCGAGGCGTCACGAGATCCTTGACGCGTCCGCGAGACCCGCCGACAGTACGCGGCATGGTTCGCGTGGCGGGGGATGGCGGGCGCGCAGCTGCCGCGCGCGCCGGGACGTTCGCCTGGCTCGTCGTCGGAGGAGTGCTGCTGTACGTCGCGATCGACGTGGCCCTGGTACCTCTGCGGCCGCAGTTCTCGGTGCTCCACAGCGCCGAGAGCGACTACGGCAGCCGGGGTTCCTGGGCCTGGCTGATGGACCTGAATTTCCTGCTGCGATGCGCACTCAGCCTGGCCGCGGTCCGCGCGATCGCGCTGGCGGCCGGGAGGAGCCGGGGGCTGCGAGGTGCGCTGACGCTGCTGGTCGTCTGGGCGCTGGCCTCGGGGCTGCTGGCGTTCTTCCCCGACGATCCGGCCGGGACCCGACTCACGCGGTCGGGTGAGATCCACCTGGTCGTCGCGCTCGTGGCGTTCCTCGCGGTCGTCGCCGGAACGATCGTCGGCTCGCGCGCGCTCCGCCGCGAGCCCCTCTGGCGGCCGCTGGCGGTCCCCCTGGCGGTCATCTCGACGGCCGCGCTGTTGCTCTTCCTGGTGCTGGGCGCCGTCGGGTTCGGGGCGCACTCCCTCGGCGGATTGGACGAGAAGCTCTTCCTCGGCCTGGAGCTGCTCTGGCTCGTGGTCGCCTGCTTCCCGATCGCGCTCGGACCTCCTCGGGCTCGCGCCACGTCCTGAGGCCCGCGTCGGCGGAGCCTCGCGATCCTGGCCTGCGTTCCCGGGCCCCGCCACCGATCACGCCTGCCCGGCCGCGAGTCGCGGGCGCTGGATGCCGGTCGCGTGGCCATGGGCCGGGAGGTCATGACCTGCGGCCGGAGGGGCGGAAGCGGCGTCTCTCAGCGCAGCGATCGGACGAGCTCCCGCAGCGTCGGGTTCGAGCGGTCGCGCGCCGAGAGGATCGGGTCCCGGTCGGGCCAGGGGACGCCCACCTCGGGGTCGTCCCAGGCGAAGCCGAGCTCGTCGGTGC
>JAJYJR010000182.1 GCA_021789355.1 Chloroflexota bacterium
TGGGTTCGACGACCTTGATGCGGAACGGCTCGGCCCACGAGCGGTGGCGGGGCATGCGGCGGCCGCCGGGACGGGGCTCGAGCATGGGGTCGGCGGAATCGGCGGTGGCCACGGATGACCTCCTCGAAGACACGGGGCGCCGCTCGGGCGTCCACCGCCGGGCATGCTAGCGCGGCGGGAGGGACCCCGGCGCGCCACGGCACGATGACGGCCGGCGTGGCGCCTGGCAGGGCCGCCGGGGCGCTACCGGGACTGGCCGGTCTCCGCCTGGCGCTCGAGCTGGTCGCCGAGTTCCTCGGTCCGGCGGAATGCGGCCCAGACCGCCTCGGACAGCACCGTGCGCAGCCGCCCCGACTCCAGTTCGTGCAGCGCCGCCGCGCTGGTCCCACCGGGCGACGTGACCATGTTCCGCAGCTCGGCCGGGTGCATGCCGCTCGACTTCGCGAAGAGCGTGCTGCCCTCGAGCGTCTCGATGACCAGGTCGTGCGCGATGTGCCGGGGGAATCCCAGGTGGACGGCGGCGTCGATCAGCGCCTCCATCACCAGGAACACGTAGGTGGGTCCCGTGCCGCTCACAGCGGTCGCCATCGCCACCATGCGCTCATCGTCGACCGACAGCTCCGCGCCCAGCGCCTTGAGCAGGGTCGACGTCTGGTCGCGCTGCTCCTGCGTGACCTCGGGCGTCGCATACCAGACCGTCATCCCCTTGCCGAGCCGGGCGGGGGTGTTCGGCATGCTGCGGACGATGGCCCGATGCCGGAGGACTGTGGTGAGCGCCGTGGTGGTCGCGCCCGCGATGATGCTGAGGACCAGCTGGCCCTCCCGCAGCTGCCCGGCCAGCTCGCGGCCGACCCGAACGAGCATCTGCGGCTTGATCCCGAGGACGACGATGTCCGCCGACTGCGCCGCCTCGACGTTCGACGAGCAGACCCGAATGGCGTAGTCGCGCTCGAGCTGGGCGCGCCGATCGGCGCGCGGATGGCTGGCCACGATCTGGGCCGGCTCCACCTGGTGGCCCCGGAGGAGGCCGGCGATCATCGCCTCGGCCATCACGCCCGAGCCCACGGTGGCGATCGTTCGGTCATGCAGGGGAGACATCGCCGGAGTATAGCGGTGGGCCAATTGGGGGCGGGCGACGGCGGCTCGCCGGGGCGCGGTCCGCGGGAGCGGCGCGCGTCAGGTCGGCTCGCAGGCCGCGACGGCTCGCAAGTCAGGTCGGCTCGTGGCGGTTCCTGCCGGGATCGGGGCGCTGCTCCTCCACCGGCACCTGCACGCCGGCGGCACGCTCCGTGAGCGCTCGCTTCAACCGGAACCGGAGGAATTCGTTGTCGCCCGCGTGGCCGAGACAGTCCGGGCACAGCTGTGCCCATCCCTCGAGGTCTCCGAGGGCCCGCACCTGGTGGCGGCGTCCGCACCACAGGCACGCGAAGGTGGAGCGGAACGGCATCAGGGAGAACGCCGCGGCACGCTCATGGCCCGACCGGGATCCAGGCATCAGCCGGCGCCTGGTCCACGAATCCCTGGGGGTCGAACAGCTCGGCCAGCATCGCGATCCCGTCGATGACACGCGGGCTCGGTCGGGTGAAGTAGGCCCTGGCATCGAGGGCGAACACCTCGCCGTGCCGCACCGCCCGCAGGTCCTCCCAGCCCGCCGGGCGCGAGGATCGTGCCCACTCGGTGGCCGCCTGCCGCGCATCGAGGCCGCAAGGAACCAGCAGGACCTGGTCGGGATCGATTTCCATCACCGCGCGCCAGGACGTCTCCACGGCCCGCTGCCCTTCGTGCCCGAGCAGGTCCCAGCCGCCGGCGCGCCGGACCTGCTCAGGGACCCAGTGACCGCTCGTGAATGGCGGGTCGATCCACTCGAGGGCCACCACGCGCCGTGCATGAACGCCGGCAGATCGTCGCCGCTGAACCTGCTCCTCGATCGCTCCGAGACGCTCGCGCAGAAGCTCGACCAGGCCGATGGCCTCGTCCTCCGCGGAGGTCATCGCGCCGACCGTGGTGATCGTGTGCAGGATGCCCTCGATCGAGGCGGGCTCCAGCGAGACCACCTCGGCCTCCATCCCGGATGACCGCAGCACCGCCGCGACCTGTCCGCGCGCGATCCCGCACGCGTCGCAGCCGTCCTGGGTCAGCACCAGGTCGGGCGCGGCGGCCTGCAGCGCCGCGGGGTCGAGATCGTACGGGGCGGCGCCGACGTGGGGCCCATGGCGCAGGCTCAGGTCGATACCGGGGCCTGCGATGTCGGTCGGGACTGACGAACGCGTCATCACCGGGACCGCACTCGCCTCGGGCGGGTAGTCGCACGCGTGCGTCCGTCCCACGAGCTCCTCGCCCAGGCCAAGCGCAAACACGATCTCGGTGGCCGACGGGAGCAGCGAGACGATCCGCACGACCCGAGTCTACGGCCACGGCGCCGGTTACCCGGGGATCGCGCTCCGCGGGGACCGCCCTGATGGTCACTACGCCGGGCGTTCCATCCCGAAACGCGAGGCCCCGGCGCGACGCACCGGGGCCGGGCCGCGCCCGGCTCGTCCGGGCGGAGGGGTTGGTCAGGGTTGTGTCAGGCCGGTTTCCACTCGTCGACCTGGGCCCGGGCGGCCGCCTTGTCCGTGAACCACAGCGCGTTCAGCGCCGTGTACTTCGTCCACTCGGCCGGCACCGCGTCCTCGGCAAAGATCGCGTTCACGGGGCATTCCGGCTCGCACGCGCCGCAGTCGATGCACTCGTTCGGGTCGATGAACAGGGTGCGGTCGACACCTTCGTCGAAGTGGATGCAGTCGACCGGACAGACCGACACGCAGGCCTGGTCCATCACATCGACGCACGGCTCGGCGATCGTATAGGTCATCGGGGCTCTCCTCAGTCTCCATGTCGGAACGCGGCCTGGCGCCATGTTACGACGACGACGGGGCAGCTGAAGGCGCCGATGCCAGCCTGTATGCGCGAGCCCGTGGCGGGCGCCCGCGCATGCCCGACGGCTGGGCCGCACGCACCCGCAACCGCCGCGTTGCCGCGCAGCCGACTCCGGCAGCGCCGACCCGCGCGCCCCCACCGTGGCCGGGGACAGCCCCGGGAGGCCGGCTACACCGTGCCGCCGGCCGGCGAACCCGTCCACCGCCTCCCGGCGGTCTGGCCGTCCACCGGGGAACCCGTCCAGCGCCTCCCCGCCGTGACCTGGACGTCGGCGCCGATGGTCCAGCGCCGGCCGGCGGTGCCCTGGACCGCCTCGCTGGACGGCGTGGCCGAGACGCCGGCGTGTACGGCCGGCCGGGCGGGCCGCTCGATCGTGAACACGAGGACGATCGCGAGGCCGGCGACCCACGCCGCCGCGATCAGCAGCGCCAGCTGCGTGGCGCCGCCGAGGCGCATGGCCCGGGATCCACCAGCCCGTACTCGCATGTGGCACCTCGCGTTCGACATCGGCCGGCGTCCCCCGGCCGACAGACCCTATCGGACGCGACTCATCGGAGGCTTCACTCCGGCTTAACCGCGGCTGCTCGCGCGGTTGCCGGCTCTCCTGCGGCCGGCTCTCCTGCGGCCGGCTCTCCTGCGGCCGCCGGCCGCGTGGCTACATCCCCTCCGGCGTGTAGTTCGGGTCCAGGTACTTCTCGGGGTCGTCCCTGAACTCGAGCATGCAGCCCCTGGCGCAGAAGTAGTACGCCGTGCCGTTGTATTCGTAGGTCCACTGCGCGTCGTCGGTGTCGACCTGCATGCCGCACACGGGATCGGTGGCCGTCGCCATGGCTGTCTCCCTCTGCTGCGGCCCGCGGCCGCGATTGAATACCCCCCGGTAGTATAGGCCCCGGGGCGCAGGGAGCGTCGGCCGAGTCTCGACGGCGGCCATCCCGCCGGTGGTCCCGCGCGAGCGGACGCTCGCGCGGGTCGTTGCGCCGCGGGCCGCCGGCCCGCGGATCGCGGATGTAGCATCGCAGGATGGCGGGTGACACGGCGCCTGTTCGCGAACGGCTGGAAGCCGAGCGGGCGCGGCTGCTCGAGGAGATCGCCGCGGTCGAGATCGAGCCGCCCGAGCCCATGACCTACGGATCCCAGGCGGCCGCGGCCTCGCAGGTCTTCGACCAGAACCGCGCCAGGGCCCTGCGCGAACGCGCTGAGCGCGAGCTCGCAAAGGTCAACGAGGCGCTCACGCGCCTCGCGGCCGGGGCCTACGGGCTCTGTCTCGCCTGCGGCCGGCCCATCGACCCGGCGCGCCTGGAGGCACTCCCCTGGGCGCTCCTCGACCTGGAGTGCCAGCGCAAGGTCCGCTGAGGGGGGCAGCGGTATGCTGCCGCGCATGACCGAGCAACGCGGCCGGCAATCACAGGTCCCTCCGCACGCCACCGCGGACCGGAAGCTGCTGCAGACCAAGCCGTACCAGGATGTCTCCTTCCTGGAGACCGACGCGTGGCGATCGTTGCGGATCTTGGGCGAGTTCATCAGCGGGTTCGAGGCGCTCGCCCGGCTGGGACCCGCGGTGACCGTCTTCGGGTCGGCCAGGACACCGCCCGGCGATCCCATGTACCGGGCCGCGATCGCCCTCGCGCGAGGCCTGGCCGAGGCCGGCTTCACGGTGATCACCGGCGGCGGCCCGGGGATCATGGAAGCCGCCAACATGGGCGCCCAGCAGGGCGGCGGGCTCTCGGTCGGCTGCACCATCGAGCTGCCGAACGAGCAGCGCGTGAACGAATACACGGACCTGTCGGTGAGCTTCCGGTACTTCTTCGTGCGCAAGACGATGTTCGTCAAGTACGCGCAGGGGTTCGTGATCTTCCCCGGCGGCTTCGGCACGCTGGACGAGCTGTTCGAATCGATCACCCTCGTGCAGACCGACAAGATCGAACACTTCCCGGTCGTGTTGATCGGTCGCGACTACTGGGCCGGACTGCTGGAGTGGCTGCGGGCGCGGGTCGCATCCGAGGGGAACATCGACGGCGCGGACGTCGACTTCCTGCGCGTGACCGACGACGTGGACGAGGCGGTCGCCCTGATGGTGGAGTCGCGGGCGCGCCGCGGGGCCGCCCGGGCCGGGAACGGCGTCGACGGGAGCCCGTCCGCAGGCGAGGAGACCGGGGGCAACTCGCTCGAGTCGGGCCGCCGGAGACCGTCCCTGGCCGACTGAGGCGGCCGCCCTCAGGGCGCGCAGGATCCCGTGCTGGCCGGCGCCGTGCGGCCGATGGCCCCGGCCACGTCCGTGCGCACCTCGCCGATCTCGAGCGCGTATCCGACACCCGGGGTGGTCTGCGCCCTGGCAAACACGACGCCGGCCACGCGCCCGTCCGACGCGACGAACGGCCCGCCACTGTCACCCGCCTCGACGTCTGCGGCGAGCTCGATCACCACCCGCGTGACGGTGTTGCGCCCGTAGATGTCGAAGCCGGTGGCGGTGAACGTGTCGCGAACGGCCGCGGGGATCATCGCGAGGCCTCCGCCGCCGGGGTGGCCCAGCGCCACACCGATCGTCCCGATCGCCGGGTCGCCTGGCGCGAGCGGGAGCGGGCGGAGCGCGAGACCGGTCACATGGAGGAGCGCCACATCCATGGCCGGGTCGTAGAACACGACCGTGGCGTCCGCGGTCGCACCGGTCTCGGCCACGACCGCGGTCGTGCCGCGCTCACCGGCGACCACGTGCGCGTTCGTGACGACGTACCCGGGGGCGATGGCGAACCCGGTGCCGGTGAGGCGGAGCCCGCAGGCCTCGCCGACCACCGCGACGGTGGACGGCGCCGCGCTTCGGCCGAGCGCCGCCACCTGGGCGTTGCCGGGGGTGGGGACGGGCGACCCGATCGGCGTTTCGAGGAACTGGAAGACCTGCGGCAGGCCGGCGGGCACGAGGAACGCGCGCAGCCGGCCGAGCACGGGAGCCGGCGACGGCAGCGCCGCCCGGACCGCCGAGACGACGGTGGACTGGTCGATCTGCTGGGCCAGAGAGGCGGACGGCCCGGCGGCCAGGATGGGCGCCAGGAACCAGATGACCAGGATCACCTGGGCGACCCCCACGGCCAGCCCGAGCAGTCGATCGGCTGCGGCGAGAGGTCCTCCGCCCATCCGGCGCAGGATCGCGATGGCGATGGCGCCGCCGGCGGCCTGCCCGAGAGCAAGCGCGACGAGCAGGAAGCCCAGGACGAGCAGCGCACGCAGGAATCGGTCGAGCGTCGGGAGGGCGGCCGCGATCTCAGGCAGCAGGGCGACGGCGACCACCGCGCCCACGCCCGCGCCGATCAGCCCCAGCGCCTGGGCGACGGCGCCCTGGCGGAAGCCGCTCAGGGCGCCGATCGCCAGCAGCAGGAGCAGCAGGACGTCGAGCGCCTCGAGCTTCGGCACCTCGCTATCCTACCGGTCCACGCGGCCAGCTCGGCTCGCGGCCGCCCGATCGCGCCGGCTACTCGCCCAGCTCGGCTCGCAGCCGCTCGAGCGCCCGCGACAGGAGTGACCCCGCCGACCCGGAGGTGATCCCCAGCGCCTCGCCGATCGCCGCGTAGTCGTACTCGTGGTAGTAGCGCAGGACGAGAGCCGCGCGCTGCCTCGCCGGCAGCCGGGCGAGGGCGCGACGCAGGTCGACGAGATCGGCGGGCTCGCGCTCGGGCGCGGCCGCGACGGCCACCGCGTCCGGCCGGTCGAGGCCGACCCAACTCCGGAGCCGGCGTCTCCGCAGATGGTCCCGCCATGCGTTGAGGGCGATCCGATGGACCCAGGCGCCGACTGGCGCCGGCCCGCGATACTGTCCCGCGCGCTCGATGCCGCGCGCGACGGCCTCCTGGGCGAGGTCATCGGCGAGATCGGGATCCCCGGTGAGCGCGAGGAGCGTCCGGTACACCGCCATCCGCTCGGCCACGCATGCGTCGACGACGGATCGGATGCGCTCGTCATCCACTCCGACACTCTGCCTCCCGTGCGGCCATCGACTCCGCAGAGTCTCCCACGAGTCGTCCTGCGACTCGAACCGCAAGAACCGCAAGCGTGTACACGGCCACCAGAACAAAGTCGACCGCAAGAGTGATGATGACCAACCGTCGCCATCTTCGAGCCAGGCGGACCTGCAGCGACAGCGCCTGAATGCGATCCGCGAGCGTCTCCCTAGAAATGGCATCCACGGCTGCAATCGTTAGCGTCGACGATCGCTCTCTTGTTGCGTGATCAGCGTAATCGCGGTAGCTGAGGGGACCGCGGTCATACTCCCTCTTGTAGCGCTGGGCGCGCTCCTCCGGCAACGCCACGGCGACACCAAGCATCTTTCCTAGAAGCACCCCCAGGCCTTCTGCTGAGAACCCTCGTTCCGAGGGAAGCCCAGGGTTCAAGGCGAAGAATGCCAAGATGGTGACCGACCCCGAGTAGATGAGGAGGCCGAAATACGTGGGGGCGATCACGCCGAGGCCCAGCACAAGGGCGAGATAGCTCCAGGTGAGTTCTTTGGGATTACCGGCGGCGACCTGCCTGGCAGGTTAGCCGTCGGCGACGAGCGTCGTGACGTTGGCCAGCGTCTCTCGCTCGGCGCGCGCGGCTTCTGCCCGCGCGGCGCCCGGGATCTTCTCGCGAGACGCCACTTTGGCCGTGGGGAGCGAGAGTTCGGGCTCTCGCGGCCCCTGCAGGATCTCGTCAGTGAGCCAGCGCAAGGCGGCCCAGGGGATCGCCGGCTGGCTCACGCGCCCAGGTCAATCCAGCCCTGCCGAATAGCGAGCGTTGCCAGTTCGGTGCGCGTGACGACGCCATACCGACCGAAGAGGCGGCGCAGCCTGCTCTCGACCGACTGCTCGGTCAGGCCCAGCTGCGCCCCGATCTCATCGTTTGAGCGTCCGGCGGCGACCAGCCGGATGACCTGCAGCTCTCCCTCCGAAGGCGGCCGCGGCGCCTGGTGTACCTCACGGATCGCGGAAGGCGTGAATGCCATCCCACCGCCGGCCACGGATCGGATGGCGGCCAAGATCTCTTCTAGCGACGCGGTCTTGGGCAGAAAGCCACGCGCGCCGAGGTCGAGGGCGCGGACGTAGAAGCCAGGATAGTCGAACGAACTGAAGAGGATCACCGCGGGGCCGCCCTCCTCCACTGCCTTGCGGGCCACGTCGAACCCCGCCAATTGCCCACGGAGCTGGATGTCGACAACCATCACGTCCGGCCGTTCGCGCGACATGAGTTCGGTCGCCTCCGCCAGCGAACCGGCTGTGCCGACAACGATCAGATCGGGCGCGGCTGCAAGCAGCGTTGCGAGCCCGGTGGCAGTGGTCGGGTGATCGTCGACGATCGCGACGCGGGTCAGGCCGGCCATCGCAACGCCACGCGGGTGCCTCCGGTCGGTGACGAGGTCACTGATAGCTCGGCTCCAATCGCGTCTGCCCGCTCGCGCATGTCGGAGAGTCCCAGATGGCCCTCGCGCAATGCCCGCTCCAAGGCGCCCGGGGCGATACCTATGCCATCGTCCGCGACTTCGAGCGCCACGTGCGACGCATCGGCGCAGATCTGCACGCGAATGGCATTCGGCCGCGCATGCAGGAGTGCGTTGTCGAGCGCCTGCTGAGCGATGCGGTATGCGGCGAGTTCCACGTCGCGCGGCGGCCGCGACGCCGGGGCATTGTTGTCGGATCCCATGACGTCGACCTCCACGATCAGTTCGGAACGTTCCTCGATCCGCTCGGCCAGCCATTCGAGCGCTGAGGTCAACCCCAACTCGTCGAGCAAGACCAGACGGCGTTCGTGCATCAGGTCGCGCAACTCCGCCGCGACGGTCCGGAGGCGCCGCGCGGCTTCCTCGCGCGGCGTTCCGGCCTCCACTTCCCGGATCGCGGTCGAGAGATGAGGCAGCACGTCGGCGTGAAGCTCGGTAGCCAGCTCTGCACGCTCTCGCTCGATTGCGGATATCCGAGTCAAGGCCCGTCCTGGCACGAGCTCGTCCGCGAGCGCCCCCATGATCGTGCCCGCTGAGAGGCGGCCGGCGGGCAGACGCCTGCGCGCCCGGTCCCATGCGTGCGCCGCGACCCCACCGATCCCTACACACGCGAGGACAGCCGTGGCGAGGACCGACAGTTCCGACAACTGGCGCCAGTTGTCCGGGCGCACGAGGTAGGCAGCCACCCAGACCGCTGGCACCAGTGCCGCAACGGCTGCGACCGGAACGACAAGACGATCGTGGACTCTCCTGCGTCGATCAGCCGCGAAGATCGCCGCGCCAATCGGGCCGGCCAGGAGTACTCCCAGACTGGCCGGGGGGTCGAACAGCGTCGATACGCCCAGCGTCGACACGGACACCGAAGTCAGCGCAAGGAGCCAAGCCAGGTTCGGCAGCCGGAGTGCCGCCAGCGCGGCCAGCAACAGCAGGACCCCCGCGACGGCCGTAGGCCCGTCAGACGGCGTGAGCTGCTGGCGGGGAAGACTGATCCTGATTCCCCCGTCCGTGACAAGCAGGCTGTCCCAGCTCACCGACGGGTCCGTTCCGGCCGGTTCGGCCCCGATCACTTCCATGCCGGGGCGGACGCCCGTGCTCCATGCCGGTCCCCCGATGGGCACCGACGCGACAACCCAAGTATCTGGGGCAGGGTGGGTAACGCTGAGGTCGTTCGCTGGCGGACCCACCGCCGTCGCCCACGCGAGAAGCAGAAACGGGATCAAGCACAGGACCAACCCGAACCCAAGCAGAAGGTCCAGACGGCGTCCGTGCGGGGCGATCCGACCTATGTCCCGTGAGGCGACCATGCCACTCATACCCCGGGGGCTGACGCACCACTGCGCCCAATGATAGACGTGACTTCGTCATGCCCGACCCTCCCGGAGACGACCGCCTGATTCCCGGCAACCGGACGCCTGGTTT
>JAJYJR010000002.1 GCA_021789355.1 Chloroflexota bacterium
GCCGCGTTGACCGAGCTTCGGCAGCTGGCTGTCGGGCCGCCTCGTTCGGCCGCGCCTGACCGCGGAGGAGGCGGTCGGCGGCCCCGGTCAACAGGCCTACCTATCCCGTCGCTGGATTTTCGCGCCTCGTCAGCCCTTGACGCCAGCGTGGTCCCGCCCACATATGCGGGGTCAGCCACACCGGCTGTCGGCCAAGGCCCGGCCACATGGGCCGGAGAACCGACGTCGTGGCTACGCACACCGGAGCCGACCGCCGACTCCCGGCTCGACTCGTCGAGGAGGTGCGCGCATCTCTTCAGGCACATCCGGAGGGTCACCGATCATGGGAGCTGGACCGGTACCGGAGTCAGCACCATCATCCCCTCGCCCACGAGAGGATCGCCGCGGGCACCGACTCGGCTCGCGCCTTCTCGTACGCCGACCTCGAGGTGCGGCGCCGCGCGGCGCTGGAAGTGCCGCCCCTCGAGCGGTTCGCCGCCGCGGATCCGGCCATCGTCGAGCAAGTCGCGCGGCGGGAGCTTGCCCGGGTCCGTGCGCAACTCCGGGGCACCGCACGCGAGCGGCGCTCCGCCCTCGGCGATCTTCGGCGCTGGGGCGTGCTGACCGGCACGATCAAGGCTGCCGAGGCGCGACACCGTGAGCGCGTCCAGCGGAAGGCGGAGTCGCTCGACATGGAGGCCGAGCAGCGCTGGATCATCCGGGACGTGGTCCCCCGCTGGGGTTGGCCGCACGACCAGCGCGTGGCGCCCGGGCTCCACGGCCTGGTGGAGACCAACCGCAACGGCGCCATCCACATCTGGACCCTCGTCGCCGATCGTCCCCTCAGGGGCGCGGGAGGCCGGTTCCTCGACAGCCTGCCCCGCGATCGCCGGGTGCGCGTCTTTGGCGTCGAGCGCGGCAGCCTGTCCGAAGCCATGCTCCTGCGGCGCGGCTTCGAGCGCTCACGGCTCGCCTGGCACGGACTCCGCCAGGGCGAGCGGGTCCAGACGCCGGCTTGGTCGTGGATGTACCGCTGATGGCGCCAGCCGAGCCCGCTGAAGCGAAGTCCGGTAGGTCGGGCTGCAGGGGCCGGCGCTGGTGCGCAGGGCGTGCTGCGGGACGTCCTGCCCTCAGGATTGTGACTCTCGGCACCTTCGACATCACATCTGGTGATGAGATGTTCAGCACGTGCATATGCTCTGTCCGGGCAAGAGCGCGGCCGGGTCGGCGCCGGCGAACGGTCAGGCGATTGGCCGTCGTGATCGAGGCGCCAGCGCTGCTCGGCAAGCCCAACGACGCCGGCTGCGATGACCGAGCAGTTTGACGTGGCCGTCCTCGGTGGCGGCCCCGGTGGCTATGTGGCCGCGCTTCGCGCGGCGCAGCTCGGGGCGCGGACCGTGCTGATCGAGAGAGCGCGAGTGGGGGGCACCTGCCTCAACATCGGTTGCATCCCCACCAAGGCGCTGACCACTTCGACAGAGCTGCTGCTGAAGGCGCGGCGGGCGCACGAGTTTGGTGTCGCCATCTCTGCCGCGGTGCCCGACCTGCCCGCCCTCATGGCGTACAAGCAGGGTGCGGTCGATGGGCTGGTCGGCGGAGTCGAGTACCTGTTGAGCCGGGCGGGTGTCACCCTGCTGCATGGCACCGGTCGCCTGTCGGCGCCGACCACCGTCCAGGTGCAGGGCGAGACGGGCGATGCGATCACAGTGGCGGCGCGCCAGGTGATCCTCGCGCCGGGGTCCATCACCGCTCGGCCACCGATTCCCGGCCTCGACCTGTCGGGCGTGACCACCAGCACGGAGGCCCTCGACATCTCGGACGTACCCGCCCACCTGGTGGTGGTCGGTGGAGGTGTCATCGGCCTGGAATTCGCGTGCATCTACGAAGCCCTCGGCAGCCGGGTGACGATCCTGGAGATGATGCCGACCCTCCTGCCCGGGGGGACCGATGAGGCGTTGGCCCAGCGGCTGGCACTCCTGCTCCGCCGGCGCGGGATGAGCGTCATCACCGGTGTGCAGGTGGAGGAGATCGGGTCGTCCGGCAGCGGCCTCGCTGCGACGTACCGCGAGGCGAAGGGGGTCCTGTCGCGAGTCGAGGGTGATCGCATCCTGGCAGCCATGGGGCGTTGGCCGAACACGGAAAGTCTTGGCCTGGCCGAAGTCGGCGTGAAGATGAGCGGACGGGCGATCGCCGTGGACGAGCACCTGGCCACCAGTGTTCCCAACGTGTGGGCCATCGGCGATGCGGTCGGGGGCATGATGCTGGCGCACAAGGCGATGGTCGATGGGCGCGTGGCCGCCGAGAACGCGTGCGGCGGCAGCCGTACGGTGGACTACCGTTCGGTCCCGAACGTCGTCTTCACGCGTCCCGAGGTCGCCAGCGTCGGCCTGACCGAGGCGCAGGCGCGCCACCGGGGAGCCGACGTCAAGGTCTCCCAGTTCCCGTTCTCCGCCAATTCCCGTGCGCGCCTTCTGGGCGAGACGGACGGACTGGTGAAACTCGTGTGCGACGCAGGGAGCGGTGCGGTACTGGGGGTCCATCTCCTGGGACCGCACGTCACCGACCTGATCGCCGAGGGTGCCCTGGCCGTCCAGGTCGGAGCGACGGCCGATGACCTGGCCTGGACGACGCATGCCCATCCGACGCTGCCGGAGGCCATGCTGGAGGCGGCGCTCGGCTTCCGCGATGCAGCACTGCACTTCGTAACTCGCTGAGGACGGCCCCATGCCCAGGTACCTGGAAACCACCGTCGACAAGTTCATCTTCAGGGTGGCGACCGATCGCTACTACAGTGCCGAGGGCGTCTGGGCCCTGGCGGACGGGGGGCGGATCCGCGTCGGGATGACCGACTTCCTGCAGCAGTTCAGCGGCGATGTCGCATTCGCCGAGGTCACATCGGAGGGCACGGCGCTTGCGACCGGCGACGAGGTCGCGGTGATCGAGACGATCAAGACCAACGTGAGCCTGCCCTCTCCCGTCGGGGGGACCATCGCTGAGGTGAACCCGGCGATGGAGCTATCCCCCGAGGTCATCAACCAGGATCCGTACGGGGAGGGATGGCTCGCTGTCATCGAAGCCCGTGACTGGCCAAACGATCGCGCTGCGCTCCTCGACCCGCAGGCCTACTTCGAGCTGATGAAGGGCCAGGCCGAGGCGGAAGCGAAGAAGCGATGAGCTCCGGCGAGCGGACCGTGATGATCGTGCCGTGCAGCGGCATTGGCAAGTCGTACGGCACGGTCAGCCGCGAGGCCGCCTACGAGGTCACGGAGGATCGGCGGCCGCAGTCGACGCAGCTGGTGGCGTTGTCGCTCCTCGTGCTCGGTGACGAGGGAGCCCGGGCTGCCGTCGAGGCTCATCCGACGGTGACGATCGATGGGTGCAAGCTCGGCTGCGCCGCCAAGATGGTGCGGGAGAGCGGCGGGCTTGTCGCCCAGGGCTTCGCGGTGCTCGACGTGTATCGGCGCCACCGGGAGTTGAAACCACAGGGCATCGCCGAGCTGAACGAGGGCGGACAGCAGCTTGCGCATGCGCTGGCCGAGGAGATCACCGCCGCCGTCGACGAGTTGATCTCACAGGACGAGGCACGTCACCATGCCTGATCTGCCGCAGAGGAAAGTCGGGATCGTCGCCTGCTCGGGCGAGGAGCTGGCCGAGGGGACGGTGACCCGCCTGGCCGCGCTCAGGGTCCTGGAGCACCTGCGCCCTGAGGACACGGTCACCATCTGTCTGCCGCTCTTCCTGGCCGGAGGAGCAGGCGACCGGGCGTTCGCGCGCTTCTATCCGACCATCGCGGTGGACGGCTGCGACAAGCGGTGCGCCGCGCGCGCGACCGAGCTCTACTCGGGCAAGCCCGCCGCGAGTGTCATCGTGAGCGATCTCGTCCGCGAGCTCGGACTGGGCCGGCCCGCGAACGCGCGGCGACTGGATGCGAACGGCCAGCAGGCGGTCGAGGTGACGGCCGATCACGTTGCCGGCCTGGTCGACCAACTGCTCGGCGGGCAATGGAGTCGGCGCAGCGGGTCTTTCGTGGAGCCGGAGCCAACGCCGCCGTCCGAGGATGCGATCCAGGCTACGTGCGCTTGCGGGTCCGGCATCCCGATACAGAAGGTAGATGTTGACGGCCAGCAGGTCGCCCTGGCCGCTCTGCCGTTGATCTTCGAGCAGTTCCGTGCCGCCGGCAAGGCGCCCGCCGCCGAGGTCACGAGGGAGCTGCTGGAGACCGTGAAGATCTACAACGACGTGCCGGCCGGGACCGACCCGGAGTACACGGTGGCGCTGGCGCGTGAATACGCCGCTTTCTGGCGCCAGGAAGAGGCCCGAGCATGAGCCGCACGGCGACGTATCACGCGACCGTCTCGTGGACCGGCGAGCACTGGGGGCACATCGCGCTGGGCAACGGCCCGGAGATGGCCTTCTCCGCTCCACCGGATGCCCAGGGACATCCCGGCGTGCTGACTCCCGAGGACGCGTTCGTCGCGGCCGCGAACACCTGCATCATGATGATGTTCATCTGGGCGACTGAGCGGTTCCGGCTCAATCTGCAGTCTTATGACTGTCGGGCTGAGGGAACCAAACTGATCGAGCTCGACCGGACGGAGACGTTCACGCATCTCCGTCTGTGGCCGCATATCCGGATCAGTGCGGGGGCCGAGCGACCGGCAGTGGTCGAGGCCCGCACACGGCGGGCCCTGCAATCCGCTCAGAAGTACAGCCTGGTCGCCAACTCCGTGAGGTCCGAGATCGTGGTCGAGCCAACGATCGAGCTCACCCCTTGATGCAGCGCCTGGATCCGCCTGTCATGACCACCGCCCGTGCATCAACGGACGAAGTACCAGGGGAGACGTCCCATGCCGATTGAGCTGCCGGTCCTCGAGGACCTTCGTATGAACCTCGTGGCCCCGGACGTGGGTGATGCGGTGGCCGCTGCCGCGCTCCCGGACGACCCGATCCGAGCGAGCATCGTGCGGATGCTCCGCGACGGGCCGGTGTGTGTCTGCGAGATGGCGGCCGCGGTCGGCGCCCGAGAGAACAACGTCAGCAACCACCTCTCGCGCCTCCGCGACGCGGGCCTTGTGCGCACGACTCGCTACGCGGCTGACACTCGGCGGGTCTACTACGAGCGCGATGACGAGGCGTGCAGGCGAGCGCTCGAGGCGCTCGGGGCGATCCTGGGATGACGACGTTGCGCAGAAGGAGATCTCCATGAAGACGATCGAGGTCCTGGGACCCGGCTGCATCAACTGCATTACGCTGGAGAGGAATGCCCGTCAGGCGGTCGCGATGGCCGGCATCGAAGCAGAGGTCATCAAGGTCACGGACTACAGACTGTTCGCCAGCTACGGCATCCTGAGGACGCCCGGGCTGGTCATTGACGGCAAGGTCGTCAGCGCGGGCCGCATCCCCTCGCCTGGTGACATCGCCGTCTGGTTGAGTGAGGACTGATCGCGCTCATGCTGGACGACGATGCCGACGTTCGGCTCCTCAAGGGCCTGGCCGATCCCGGCCGGCTGGCGATCGTGCGTCGTCTGAGCGACACAGGAGCGGTTGCGGCCAGCGATCTCGCCACGTGCTGCGACGCCGAGCAGCCGACGCTTCACACCACCTGCGCGTGCTCCGTGAGACGGGGTGGGTGCGCAGCGTTCGCCGCAGGACGCGGCGGTTCTATTCCCTCGAGCCGGGCGCGGTGCCGCGGCTCGGCCGGATCCAGCGGGAGATTGGCCGCGCCGCCAGCGAACACGGGCTTCACGTCGTCCGCTGACCGGTCACCGGGCGACTGCGGCCAAACAGCCCGGAGCGCGGCAAGGTCGACCAGCACGCGTCCCAGAAGAGGGGAGCCTCACATGGTGAGCACGATACCGACCCGGTCTGAGGAGCAGGCGTCTGCCGCCGGTGGCCTGCCCATCCTGAGCCACTGGATCGACGGCCACCCCGTCGAGGTCCTGCCCGAGCAAACCGGGCCGGTCTTCGATCCGGCGACCGGCCAGGTCGTCGCCCGCGTGCCACGGGGCGGCGCGCAGGACGTGGACGCCGCGGTTGCGGCGGCGAAGGCCGCTTTCCCGGCGTGGCGTGACATGCCACTCATCGCCCGCAGCCAGGTCTTCTTCGCCTTTCGCGAGCTTGTGTGGCGCCATCGCGAGGAGATGGCGCGGCTGATCACCCGCGACCACGGCAAGACCTATCCCGACGCCCTCGGCGAGGTGCTCCGCGGCCTCGAAACGATCGAGTACGGCTGCGGCCTGCCGAGTGTGCTGGCGGGCATGAACACGCCGAACGTCGCGACCAACGTCGACGCCCTCACCCTTCGCCAGCCGCTCGGCGTCACGGTGGGGATCACGCCCTTCAACTTCCCGGCGATGGTCCCCATGTGGATCTACCCGATCGCGCTCATGACCGGCAACACGTTCATCCTCAAGCCGTCCTCGCACACCCCAGGGGCGACGCAGCTGCAGGCGGAACTGTGGACCGAAGCGGGCCTACCCGACGGCGTCTTCAACGTCGTCTACGGCGGCCGCGAGGCGGTGACCGCGCTCGTCGAGCACCCCGACGTCGCGGCGATCCAGTTCGTTGGCTCGACCGCGGTCGGTCGGTACGTCCACGAGACCGGGACGAAGCGCGGCAAGCGGGTCGCCGCCTACACGAGCGCGAAGAACATGATGCTCGTGTTGCCCGACGCCGACATAGAGCTGACGGCCGACGCCGCGGTCGCCTCCGGCTACGGCTCAGCCGGCGAGCGATGCATGGCCCAGACCCTCGTGATCGCGGTCGGTGATGTCGGCGACCGGCTGTTACAGCTCATGCTCGAGCGGATCGCGAACCTCAAGGTTGGCCCGGGCCTCGAGCCCGGCGTCGACATGGGCCCCATCTACTCGGCCGAGCACCGCACCTCGGTCATCGGCTGGATCGACCGCGGGGTGGCCGGAGGCGCCGAACTCGTCGTCGATGGCCGGCCGTTCGTCCATCCCACCAGTCCGGACGGGTTCTTCCTGGGCGTCTCGCTGTTCGATCGCGTCACGCCCGACATGGACATCTATCGCGAGGAGATCTTCGGACCTGTCCTCGGCATCGTTCGGGTCTCGACGTACGACGAGGCGCTCGCGCTGATCAACGGCCACCAGTACGCCAACGGGACGGCGATCTTCACGACCGACGGCGGCGCCGCGCGGCGGTTCCAGCTCGAGGTCGACGTGCCGATGATCGGGGTCAACGTCCCGATTCCCGTGCCGGCGGGCTACCTCAGCTTCGGGGGCGCGAAAGGCTCGGCCCTGGCTGATCTCCAGATGCGGGGCGAGGACAGCGTCCGCTTCTTCACAAAGCAGAAGGAGGTCACGGTTCGCTGGCCCGAGCCGGGCCGGCGCCCGGCCCTCAGCCTCGTCTTTCCCGGCAATCGCTGAACCCGACGACACGACCCGCGGCGCCTTGGGGCCGCCGCTCATGCGCTCGACTGGGTCCGGTCCCGGCCTCCGAGCGAGGTTTCAGGGCCGAGTCACCTTCTCACGCCGCGCGCGTCGTGCGAGCTCGACAAAGGGGCGCAGGCGTGCGGCGAGTTCGTGCTGCGTTCGCCGGAACGCCGCGAGCTTCTGCGCGTCGGTGCCCTCGACTTCGGCCGGGTCCTCGAGGCCCCAGTGGAGCTGGTTGTGCTCCCCCGGGAACACCGGGCACACCTGACGGGCCCGGTCGCACACCGTGATCACGTAGTCGAACGGCTGGTCGAGGAACTCGGTCACCGACTTCGAGCGGGCGCCCGACCAATCGATTCCCCCCTCGCCGAGGACCTGCACGGCGAGGGGGTTGACGCCTCTGGGCTCGGTGCCCGCGGAGAACACCCCGAAGTCCGCACCGCCATACGCCTTCAGCATCGCCTCTGCCATCTGGCTGCGCGCGGAGTTCCCGGTGCACACGAAGAGGACGCGGACGGGTCGGTCGGACATCGTGTTCCCCCTGCCGGCGGCGGCGATGGTGTCTTCCAGGTCGGTGAGCTCGGCGTCGAGCCGATCGAGTTCGGCCCGCTGGCGGGCGATCGCGTCACGTTGCTCGGCGAGCAGCGGCGCGAGATCCGCGTCGGCCGGGCCGCGGTCGAGGCAGCGCATGGCAAGGCGCCCCGCGCCGAGGGGACGCAATCCGAGCCGCCGCAGCGCGACGACCAGCCGCAGCCGCGCGACGTCGTCCTCGTTGTACTCGCGATATCCGTTCGGGCTGCGCCTCGCGGGTGGCAGCACGCCCGCCTCCTCGTAGAAGCGCACGGCGGATGGCGCGAGGCCGGCCTCGCGGGCGACTTGCGAAACCTTCACGGGGAGGCTATACCCTCAAGTCGCTTGAAGGTCAAGTCCACGGCGGTGACGGCCGGACGTCTCCCTCAGCCGATCGACCCGATTGCTCTGACGTACCGTCCGCTGGCGTCATCGATGACGCGGCGGAGGATCCGCTCCGCGACCGCGCGGCGATACTCGGCGCTCGAACGGACGTCGTCGATTGGGGAGATCTCCCGCGCCAACGTGCGTGTGGCCCGAGTCGCGACGTCCGTGGCCGGCCTCGTGCCCTCGAGCGTTGCCTCCGTCGCCCGCGCCCGGATCGGGGTGGGCGCGACGGAGCCCAAGGCCACCCGGACGTCCCGCCACGTGCCATCGTCGTTTCCGTGCCAGGCTACTGCGAGGACGACGAGGCTGATCGCCTGCGCGCGTCGCGCGCCGATCTTGCGGAATGCGACGATCCGTCCACGTGACAGCGGGACGCGAACGCGCAGCACCAGCTCGTCGGTGCCAAGCGCCGTCTGACGATAGGCGGTGAAGAACGCATCCGCGGGAATAACCCGCTCGCCCCGCGCACTCCCGACGACGATCTCGGCATCGAGCGCGAGGAGCAGGGGGAGGCTGTCCCCTGCAGGCGACGCGGTGGCGATGTTCCCGCCGAGCGTGCCCCGATTCTGGATCTGCGTCGCTCCGACCTGGGCTGCCATCTCGCCGAGGGCGGGGAGGTGTTCGGCGACGATCGGGCTGCGCCGGAGCTCGGCGTAGGTCGTCCCTGCGCCCAGCGTGAGGACGTCCCGGTCGAGGCGGATGCCGCGGAGCTCCTCGAGCGCGCCGAGGTCGAGATAGCCCCGCGCATCCCCGGGGCCCGCCGCGCGCTCGACGAGCACATCTGTGGCCCCGGCAACCGCGCGCCAGCGGCCCTCGGCGAGCAGCGCGTACGCCTCCTCGAGGCGGCCGGGAGCGACTGCAGGTGGGTCGTCGAGGTCGACGAACGCCCCGACGGATACGGCTGCCCGGGCGCCAGGCATGGCGGGGGACGCGAGCGCGGGCGGAGCTTCCGCCGCGACCCGGATAGCCTCGACGATGCGAGTGTAGCCGGTGCAGCGGCAGAGATTGCCGGAGATCGCCGCACGGATCGCGGCGTCGGTCCGCGGCGCACCGGACGCGAGAAACGCACGACCTGCTATGAGCATGCCCGGCGTACAAAAGCCGCACTGGACTGCGCCTGCCCCGAGGAGGGCGGCCTGGAGAGGGTCTAGCCGGCCGTCGCTGACGAGACCCTCGACGGTCCGAACCTCGCGCCCCGCGACCTGGCTGATCGGCACGAGGCAGCTGTCGACGACCTGCCCGTCGAGCAGGACCGAGCACGCTCCGCATTCGCCCTCGCCGCAACCCTCCTTCGACCCCGTGAGGCCGAGATCCAGGCGCAGCACGTCGAGGAGCCGGCGGCCGCCGGGAACGGCGATCTCCAGCGCTTGCCCGTTCACGGTGAACCGGTAGGAGGAGGCCTTGCGATCCGTGGCGATGGCCGTCTGCGCGGTCACGGCCCCGGCACCTCGGCGCGCGCACGCACCTGCTCGGCCTCCTGAGCACGGATCGCGTCGAGCACACGGGCCGGGGTTGCCGGAAGCTCGGTGATCCAGGCCCCGATCGCGTCGTGGATCGCGTCGATCACGGCCGGCGCACCGACGTCCATCGGCAGCTCTCCGAGTCCCTTCGCGCCGTGCGGCGTGTCCGGGAACGGCACTTCAAGCAGGTGCGCCTCGATCTCAGGTGCATCGAGTGCGGTTGGAATCAGGTACGTGGCAAGGCGGTCGTTGCGGAACCGGCCTTCGACCACCTGCATCTCCTCAGTCGTGGCGTAGCCGATGGCCTGCAATGTGCCGCCCTCCACCTGACCCGCGGCGAGCAGCGGGTTCACGACCCGGCCGACCTCGTCGACGGCGATGACGCGACGCACGAAGACCTGGCCCGTGTCGAGGTCGACGTCCACCCACGCCACCGCCGCGGCCCAGCTGTACGCCGGATACGCGTCGCCGCGGTAGTGCTCCTGGTCCCACTCGATCCCCGGGTACCCCTCGAAGCGAACGTCGATGCGCGTCGGGCCGTGCGCGGCCGCGTCGGACGCGTAGCTCTCCGCGAACGGACGATGCGTTCGTTCCTCGACCTCACGCCGCAGTTTGCCGGCGGCTTCCGCGATCAAACCCCCGATCACCATCGTCGTCCGCGATGCCACCGTCGGGCCGCTGTTAGGCACGAGGGCCGTGTCGAGCGGGCACGGCTCCACGGCGTCGGCCGCCACCCCGAGCGTTTCGGCGGCGATCTGGGGCAGAACGGACGCCGAGCCCTGCCCGATCTCGGTCTGGGCGGTGAGCACCCGGATCCGCGCCTCAGCCGTCAGTTCGATCCCGACCGCACTGGCGAGGACGCGCTCGCCGCTGCCCGTGAAGCCCGCTCCGTGCCAGCCAAGTGCCAGGCCCACGCCCTGCGCCGTGCGATCGTCAGCGATCCCGGCCTTCTTGCGCTCAGCGCGGGCCCACGCCGTCGCCTCGCGTTCGGCGTCAAACCCGGACGCGCGCAGCGCGCCTCCGAGCACGTCGATCGCCGCGACGCTGTTCCGGAGCCGCTGCCCGGTCGCCGTGACGTCCCCTTCGCGGTACGCGAGCCGGTGCCGGAGCTCGCTGGCCGGCATCCCCAGCGCCTCCGCGATCCGCGCCATGTGGACCTCGGCGGCGAACTCGGTCTCGGGCGCCCCAAAGCCCCGGAAGGCCCCGCTCGGAACCATGTGCGTCATCGAGGCGCGGGCACGCACCCGGACGTTGGGGCAGCGGTACGGCCCCGTGGCATGGATCGCCGCACGCGACAGAACGACCGGGGAGAGCGTCGCATACGCCCCGGCGTTCAGGACGACATCAATGTCCTGGGCAACGAGGCGGCCCTCCGCGGTCACTCCGGTGCGCTGGCGGATCACCGCGGGATGCCGCTTCGTGGTCGCGACGATGTCCTCGTGGCGGTCGTAGGTCATCCTCACCGGACGGCCGGCGGCGCGCGCCAGCAACGCGGCGTGGATCGCGAGCATGGAGGGGTACTCCTCCTTGCCCCCGAATCCGCCGCCCGTCTCGGCCTGCACGACGCGGACCCTGTCGGTCGGAAGGGCCAGCGCGCGGGCCAGGGCTGCGTGGACGTAGTAGGGGCACTGCAGGGAGCCTGTGACCGTGACGCCGCCGTCGGACTCGGGCACGGCGATCATCGCCTGGGGCTCGATGTAGACGTGCTCCTGGGGACCCGTGCGGTACTCGCCCTCGAGGACGAGGTCGGCCTCCGCGAAGCCTGCCTCGAGGTCGCCCTTCAGGATCTCGTACTGGGCGAAGGCTTTGTCGGACATCAGGGGATCGAGCACGGGCGGGAGCGGCTCGGTCCGCAGGCGGATCGCCGACCGGGCGGCGCGCGCGACTGCCGGACTCGGGCCTGCCACGAGCGCCACGGCCTCCCCATGATGCCGGATCTCCTCCGCGACGAGGGCGGGCTGGTCGTCGTACATGAGGGTGACGACGTTCTCGCCCGGAATATCGGGGGCCGTGACGACGACGACGCGTGACCAGTCGAACACCGGGTCACGCTCGATCGCGACCAATCGCGCGTGCGGCTCGTCTGACCGGACCGTCAGGCCGAACCAGGCGCCCTCCGCGAGGAGGTCGTCCGTATAGCGCGCGGCGCCGGTTACCTTCGCCGGAGCGTCGCGGCGCGGCACCGACGTACCGATGAGGCCGCCCACGACATGAGGATGCCGACCATCGCAGGTGCGGCCAAGTGCCGATCCTCCCGCACCCCAATGCGATCCGGATGCACGCCGCAGGTCGCGAAGGGGCGGATCGTGATCCTCGGCCGCTCAGGCTCGGCTACTTGGGTTCAGCGCGTTGGTGTCGCAGCGATCGGCGTCAACCTCGCAGGACGTGTGGTCCCTCTTGCCTTGCCCGAACCAAGAGCCCGCGCTGCGGGCGAGTCTCGCATGGGAAGCGTCGCTCGGCGGATGCCATCGAAGGCATACAGGGCTCCGGCAACCGCGGCCGCGGTCGGCACGGCGGCAGCCTCCCCAACCCCCTTTGCCCCGTAGGGGCCCTCTGGCTGGCGCTCCTCCACGAAGATCGTCTCGACCTCGGGCATCGCGGTCGCGCGGATGATCCCCATCGCCTTGAGCTTCGGCGACGCCGGAGCGCCGTGCTCGAGCTCCAGCTCCTCCGTGAGAGCGTAGCCGAGGCCCATGTGCACGCCGCCCTCGATCTGGCCCTCCAGGAGCGTCGGGTTCAGTACTCGCCCAACGTCGTGGGCGGCGACGACCTTCGCCACCCGCCCCGCGTCGTCGAGGATCACCACCTCGGTGCCCCATCCGTAGGCGAGGTGGGTCACCGGGTTTGGCGCGTCGTTCGGGGTGGTCCAGTCCACCACGAACTCCCCCCGGAACTCGCGTCCCACGAGCTCCTCGAGGGGCCGTCCGTGGAGCTCGGCCCTGAGCCTGCTGGCGGCATCGAGGATCGCGCGACCCCCGAGCGTGGTCGCCCGCGATGCCGTGGTTTCGCCGGTGTCGAGCTCCCGAATCGTGTCCACGACCACCCTGACCCGGTCGGGGGGGAGGCCAAGTTCCTCGCATACGATCTGCCGGAATACGGTGTGGACGCCCTGGCCCATCTCGGTCCAGGAGTGCATCAGGGTGATAGTCCCGTCCGCCTCGGGGCGGAGGACCACCCTGCCGTACTCGTTGACCCCGTTGCCGAGCCCCACGTTCTTGACCACACACGCGATGCCTGCGTACCTCGCCGACCGGTAGATGTCCCGGACCGCGATGAGCGTCTTCTTCAGGCCGACCCCGGGACCGAGGACCTGTCCGGTGCCGAACATCGCGCCCTCCTCGAGCGCGCTTCGCCAGCGGATCTCCCAGCCATCGATCCCCACCCGCTCCGCGAGGCGGTCCATCATCGATTCGATCGCGAAGTTCGATTGCGGGGCTCCGAAGCCCCGCATCGCACCGCAGGGCGGGTTGTTGGTGTACACCGCGCGCGACTCGACGTCCGTGTTCGGCACCACGTACGCGCCGCACGCGTGGCCGGCGGCCCGTTCGAGCACCTTGTCGCCGAGGCTCGCGTAGGCGCCGGTGTCGCCCGTGATCCGAGCCCGTACGGCCACCAGGCGTCCGTCCGCGTCGGCGCCGACCGTGTACTCGAGGGTCATCGCGTGGCGCTTGGGGTGGAACCGGATACTCTCGGCGCGGGAGAGTGTGAGCAACACGGGTCGGCCAGTGGTGTGAGCCAGGAGGGAGGCGTGTCCCTGGACCGAGAGGTCCTCCTTTCCTCCGAAGGCACCGCCGGTGGATACCTGCGTCACGCGGACACGTTGCGGCGGCACCCCGAGATAGGAGGCGATCTGGCGACGGTCCTCCCACACCCCCTGACCCTGCGAGTACACGCGCAGGCGGCCGTCGTCGGGAACGGCAAGAGCCGACTCCGGTTCCAGAAACGCGTGCTCGACGCGCTGGGTGCGGAAGGTCTCGCTCACCACGTGGGCCGCACCCGCCAGCGACCGATCGACGTCTCCGCGCTTCACCACGGAAAGCGAGAGCAGATTCTCCGCCCCCTCATGCACCCGAGGCGCGCCGGGCCGCAGGGCCTCGAACGGGTCGGTCACCGGCTCCAGCACCTCGTACTCCACCTCGACCATTGCCGCTGCCTCGCGCGCCGCGGCGCGCGTCTCGGCTGCGACCAGGGCAAGCACATCGCCCACGTAGCTCGTGACCTCACGTTCGGCCACCAGCTGAGGCCAGTCAGGGAAGATGAGGCCCTGTTTGCGCTCACCGGGCACGTCCCGCCACGTGAGCACGGCCACGATCCCGCGATGTGACCGGGCCTTGGAGGTGTCGATCCGCAGGATCCTGGCCCGGGGGTGGTCCGAGAACCGCACCGCGGCGTGCAGCATCCCCGGCACCTTCATGTCGCTCACGAACGCCTTACGGCCGAGGACCAGCTCCCGGCCCTCGTACCGGGCGGCACTCGTCCCGACCCGGGCCGATCCATCCGGCGTCGGAACGGGGCTCCCGCGGCGGCCTGAGGCGGCCAGCCTGACGGCATCGATGATCTTCACGTAGCCGGTGCACCGGCAGAGGTTCCCTGCCAGGGCGTGGGCGATCTCCCCGCGCGTCGGATCAGGGTTCCCTCGGAGTAGGGCCTCGGCCTTCATCACCATCCCGGGCGTGCAGAATCCGCACTGCGCCCCGCCGGCGACGACGAACGCCTCCGCCCACCGCTCCCGCTCCCCGGCGGGCAGCCCCTCGAGCGTCGTGATGCTTCGCCCCTCGGCGCGCGTCGCCGGCTGAGCACACGAGACAACCGCCCTGCCATCGACGAGCACGGTGCAGGCGCCGCAAGACCCTTCCGGTGAACAGCCGTCCTTCATGGAGGTCAAGCTGCACCCTTCGCGGAGCATCTCGAGGAGGGACGCCCCGTCGCGCATTCGGACGTCTGCGGGGCGTCCGTTCAGTTGGAACCTCACAGCAAGCACGGTTCTTCCTGCTGCCGGCGGGTGTAGGGCCCGTATCCGGTCCGAAGGGCGCACGCGTCCGATCCGCGGAGAGGCACGGAGCAAGCATGCCGGCCGTCGCCGATGCAGCCAAGAGCCAACTCGCCCGGCCACGCGCGGTCCGCGCGCCAGGCCTGGGACGTGGTGTCGACGCGCGTCATCGTTCGCGCCTTCGTCTGATCAGTTCGCCGCTCGCCAGGGGCGGTCTGGGTCGCCTCCCTGGGCGGCGCGTCTGTCGAGTGGAGACGACCGCCGAACACCTGCTGCCCGGCCCCCGCCTACGTGCCATGCAGGCCTGTGACATCTCAGCAGCAGTTGACACACTGCCGCGTGACATGTTGTTGCTGACGATCCTCACGGTCCTGCTCTTTGGGTTGTCGTTCCTGTCCGGGATGCTCGGGTTGGGGGTCGCGTTTGTCGCGGTCCCAGTGCTCGGGCTCTTCGGCTTCGACCTGAAGGACGTCATCCAACCCTGGTCGCTGCTGCTCAACGGGCTGACGGCGATCAGCGGCGCCGTCGCCTTCTGGCGCGCCGGCATGATCGACTGGCGAAGCGCCGTCCCGCTGATCGTCATCACCACCATCGGGGCGCCGGCGGGCGTGTGGTTGCTCAACTTCGCATCGACCACGTTGGTCTGGTGGCTGTACGTTGGCGTTCTCTTCTTCCTCGCCGCGCGGATGCTGATGCCCAGGCGCCGCGCCAGTGAGGATCTCGCCTCGATCACCGACGGGTCCAGGGTGAAGGCTGGCGCCGCCGCCGCTCCCATCTCGATCTTCGCGGGTTTCCTGGGCGTGGGTCCGGGGTTCCTGCTCATGCCGACGCTGACCGTCGTCGGCTACTCGGCCCGACTGGCCGCCGCCACGAACTCGGTCGCGGTCACGCTGCCCTCCTTCTCGGCGTTTGCCAGCCACCTCGCAACGGCAACGTTCAACTGGCCGACCTTGATCGTGACCTCGGTCGCGTCGGTGATTGCCGCGTGGCTGGGCGCTCGCTTCACCGCGGGGCGGGTGAAGAGCGCGACGCTCTCCCGCCTGTTCGCCGTCGCGCTCGTGGCCCTCGCGCTGCAGCGCGCCTGGATCCTGCTCGCATGAACGCGGGGCAGGAGACAAGGCGTGTCGTGACGGCTGCGAGCGTGACCGCGCCGGATGCGCGAGCCTGGCAGCCAGCCCCGGTCGAGCCCCTGTGCGGCCCGAACCTGCCGGTCCCCGACGTGCGTGCCCCGGTGGCCGTCGCGGCACTCCTCTCGGACCAGACGCGCTCGACCATCCTGGGCATGTTGCGCTCCGGGCCCGCCTGCGTGTGCGAGATGGCTGGCGCGCTCGACGAACGTCCGAACAACGTGAGCAACCACCTGGCCCGTCTCCGCGAGGCCGGCCTGGTACGGGCCGTCCGGCACCATGCCGACGGCCGCCGGGTCTACTACGAGCGCGATGAGGTCGCCTGCGCAGCCGCCCTCGATGTGCTGCGCACTCTCCTGGAGCCGTCGGCATGAGGCGAATCGAGGTCCTGGGTCCCGGCTGCTATTCCTGCTACCTGCTCGAACAGGCGGCGCGCGAGGCCGTGGCGCTGGCCGGCGTCGAAGCGGAGGTGATCAAGGTCACCGACTACGGCCGCATCCACGCCTACCGGTATGCACACCCCGGGACTCGTCATCGATGGCCGCGTCGTCAGCGCCGGCCGGGTCCCCACCCCCGCCGCCATCGCGGCCTGGTTGCGCGACTGACCGCCGACCGTCCACCCGAACGCCAAGGAGTTCCCCGAATGTCCCGTCTTCGCACCTTCCAGGAGCACCTCAACCGCTGGATGCTCCTCTACGTGGCCCTGGCCATGGCCCTCGGGCTGGCTGTCGGCTACCCTGCGGCGTCGGTCGCCAAGGCGGTCACGGCAACCATCGGCGGGCTCACCACGGTGGCGGTCTTCTTCATCGTCTACCCCATGATGGTCAACGTGCGCTTCGAGGCGCTCGCGCGCGCGGGGCGCAACGTGCGCGCAGTGAGCCTGGCGCTCATCTTCAACTTCATCTGGGCGCCCCTCTTCGGCTGGCTGCTCGCGGCGCTGTTCATCCACGAACCCCTGCTCGCCCTGGGCTTCATGCTGGTCATGGTGGTGCCCTGCTCGAGCATGGCCATCGGCTACACCGGCCTGGCCAAGGGCGACCTCGAGCTGGCCACGGTGGTGGTCGCCGTGAGCTTCGTCCTGGCCGTGGTGGCGGTGCCCGCGTGGATGCTCGTGTACGCCTCGAGCTACCACGTGCCGGTGCCCATCGGAGATCTCATCGCCTCGATCCTGACCGTGCTGGTGGCGCCCATGATCCTGGGCCACGCGACCCGCTGGGCGCTGCTCCGGCAACTCGGACAGGCCGGCTTCGCGAGGCTGCAGCCGCTCTTCCCGGCCCTCTCGCTCCTCGCCATGTACGCCATCGTGTTCCTCATCTTCTTCGGCAAGGCCACCCTCATCGTCTCCAAGTGGAACACCGTGCTGCTGCTCCTGGTGCCCAACGCGATCTTCATCGCGGTCACCCTGCTCCTCGTCACCTGGCTGGCCCGCCGGCTCGGCATGGGCTACGCCGAGAACATGGCGCTCGCGTTCAGTAGCACCGGCAAGAACAACGGAACCGCCATCGCCATCGCCAGCAGCGCGTTCTCGCCCCTCGTGGCGATCCCGGCGGCCACCATGCCGATCTTCCAGATCTTGATCATGGTCTTCTACCTGCGCTCCGCGCCCCGAGTGTGGGCCTGGTTCGAGGGCCGGCGCGCGGCCGCGGTGCCGGCGCCGGATCCATCGGCGTGAAGCCTGGGCCGGATCGGCATGGGGACCGGCTCACCTGACCGGCGGTTCCGCACCGTGGGATCGGTGGCGCCCACAGCCCGCAACGCGGAGAAGAGTTCGGAGCCCATCGTGACAACTCACATGCAACCGCAGGTTCTCGCAGTCGTCTCCCGGCAGGTAGATGAGCTGACCGCGACGGTGCAGGCGCGCTCCTGGACCGCGACCTGGGCCATCACCGGCACCCAACCGGTGGATGCGCCCAAGCCCACCGAGGCGCTGATCGGCGCGCTGGCCGCTTGCATGATCTCGGGCATCCAGCGCGAGAGCGCGGTGGCCGGCCTGCGCATCGATGCTGTGGCGGTGACGGCCCATGCCACCCGCTTCGCGGGCCCGGATGGCCCCCGCCTGGGCGACTTCCGCGTCGAGGTGACCGTCACCAGCCCGGAGCCCGAACCGGCGTTGCGTCCACTGCTGGACGCGCTTCAGTCCAACGGCACGGTGACCAACACCCTGCAGCTGGGCCAGCCCATCACGATCGAATCCCGCGTGGTGCGGGCGGCCTGATGGGTGCACGCACCACATTCACGGAACGTCCCGGCCCTTGCGCGGGTCCCGTCTGCGGCCGGGCATGCCAGAGACCGGCCCGCCGGGCCGGTCCCTGGGTGCGGGGCTGACCGAGGACGTTACACGCGTCGTCGCCCAGCAGAGCGCACGGGCGCGCCCAGGCGGCGCTGGACGTCAGCGGCCAGCGTGGCCTGGCTGATCCGGCCGCTCGCCGCCTGCAGTGAGCGATCCAGCAGCCACGCGGAATCGGCTGCCGAGAGAGGCGATCGGCTGGCCAGCGATGGTCCCGAGTTGTAGGAGCCGCTGGCGGGCATGCCGTCCGTGTTGCCCTCGGCGATCTTCGACAACCTCACGCGCGTGCCGCTGAACGCCGAGTCGCCGGCGATCGGGTCGGTGAGGGCGACGTCCTTCAGGTACGGATCGACGGCCATTGCCGGGTTCGGAACTAGGCCCTTGGCGCGGGCCGGCTCTCCAGCGATTACCTGCCCATCGATCTCGATATCGGACGCCCCGTAGGCCCAGTGACCGTAGTGCCATGAGACGCCGACTGATCCCGGACGGACGCCCTCCACCACACGCACGCGGCCCGATACGGTCTGCGTCTGGCCCGAGAACGTGTCGAACGTGCCCTGGAAGTCCGGGCCTTCCATGCGCACGACATTCCCGTCGTGCAGTCCCAGCCGTTTGGCGTCCGAGCTGTTGAGGTACACGAAGTTCTCGGGCATCAGCGCCATCTGCGCCGTGTAGTTGCCGGGCGAGCGGGACTGCGCGCCCCAGATCTCTTTGTAGGTGAAGAGGTCGAGGTCGTACTCGGTGGGGAAGGTGACGGCCTCCCCCGTGGCTGATGTGAGCGACTGGTACACGGGCACGCCCGATAAAGGCTGACCCGTCATGGAATTCCTGGCGCTGCCGATGGGCTCGACGTACAGGCTGAGGAGCTTGCCCCACTGGTGCGCGAGATACGCGCCGCTGTAGGCCTTCGAAGAGGATTCGAACCGGCCGCCTCGGTTGAGCACCGTGACGACCCTTCGCCAGTGTTCGCCGACCGAGGCCTGCCATTTCGCTTCGTCGAAGACGGCCGCCGGCAGGTGGCGGCGAGCCCTGCGGAAGAGCTCGATGTCGGCGTCGCTTGCGTCGGGAACCGTGTCGCCGGCCTTGTCTCCCCAGCCGACGTTGGCCACCATCTTGAGGTGGTAGTCCTCGGAGCGAGCCAGGTTCATGCCCGGGCCGAGGCCGTTCTGCCCGAAGCCCGACGTTCCCAGCTGCTCGGCGAGCGCGATGACCAGGGTGTCGGTGCTGAGCACCATGCTCTCACCGCCGACGGTCACCGTGTCCGTGACGGGCGCCGCGACGGGCTGCCGGAACTTGGTGCTCTTGGTGATCACGGCGGGGCTCGTGCCCACGCCGTTGGACCACCGCTCGAGATACGAGAGGTCCGGAAACAGGTAGTCCGCGTACATGCTGGTCTCGCCGATCGTCACGTCGGTGGCGATGAAGAGCGGCAGGCGCTCGGTGTCGCGCAGCATCGCGATCTGGAGATGGCCGGCCGGAGTTGCCAGCGCGGGCGTGCCGTAGTGGAGCCACAGGATCTTGGCCGGATACGGATAGCCGGCGTAGGCGGCCGGGATCACCTCCTGGTACACGTCGAAGGTGAACGGGAACCACGGACGTGCGGCCGGGTAGCCCTGGTAGAGGGTGCTCGACTCGTACGGACCGCTGGCTTCGCGAGTCAGTTTGACGCCGAACTTCGTCAGGGCGCCCGGATGCATCTGGTCCAGCGGATACGGCTGTCCGGGCTTGGCGCCCATGAAGTCCCAGCCGCCGCCGCCCGACGTGAACCCACCTGCATGGTCCACGTTCCCGATGAGGAAATTGAGCGCGATGATGGCCTGGGCAGCGTAGTACCCGTAGGTCGTCTTGATCGGCCCGCGGTAGAAGTCGATGCCGGCCTGCTTCCCATGGGCCGTGAACTCGGTCGCCAGCGCGACGATCGTCGCCTGATCGATCCCGCTCTCCTGCGCATAGAAGTCGAGCTGGTTGGCAGCCGCGCTTTCCTTGAGCACGTGGAAGCTGCTCATGACGTTGAGCCCGCCCAACGTCATGGACACGTCCAGGTCACCGATCACCGGGACCGACGTGTCGGACGGGTCGAAGGCGGTCGCCTGGCCGTTCACCATGGCGACGAAGTGGTTCGCGTCCCCCAGGCCCGCGTCCGCGGCGCGCACGAACTTCCCCGTGGCCGTGTTTACCAGCCAGGTGGCGTTCGTCCAGGATGGCTCCCCGGCGGCGGCAGCCGCCGCCTTGTTGGCGTTGCGCAGGAACGTCGTGTCATACCGCTCGTTGTCGATGATCCAGCGGAGCATGCCCATGGCCAGCGCGAGGTCGCCGCCGGGCCGGACCGGGATCCACCAGCCCTTCGCCGCGCTCTTCGACAGCCGGGGGTCAACGACCGCGACCTTGAGCTTCCCGTCCACGATGGCCTGCGACACGCGCGTGCTCAGCGGCGGCGGGCCGAAGTTGGCCTCGGCGAATCCGGTGCCCCAGAAGATCACGAACTCCGCGTTGGGGTAGTCCGGCTTCATGTGGTTCGTGCCCACCTGCCAGCCGGTCTGGGGAGCCCATTGGGCCGTGCTGTACTGGAACGCGACGTGATGCGCCTGCTCGCAGATCGTGGTGTGGCCGTACCAGTTCACCGACCCGAGCGCGCCGTACGTAAACCGCTGCGTGATCTTCTCGCGGTCAGGCGAGATCCGGCCGCCGAGCAGGACGAACTGGTTGTTCTTGGGCCCGAGGTCCGGGTGGTCGGGGTCGATCAGCACGTCGAGATGGGCGGCGTACTTCGTCTTGAAGTCGGCGACGGACAGTTGCCCCGACCGGATGAGCTTCACGTCGTCCGACATCTGCTTCGCGAGCGCGGGGTCGCGCAGCACGAAGACGTCCTTGAAGCCAGGGACGGTCCGATCCTCGCCGATGTCGGCGAACAACGTGCCGCCGTCAGCGATCTCCTGGACGGCCTGGTCGAACGGGATGGTCTGCCACTTGTTAGAGCCGCGCGGGCCGGCCCGCTTCAGCACCTTTCGGAGGCGATAGGGGTCATACAGGGTCTGGACGCCGGACTGGCCCTTGGAGCAGATCGAGCCGTCCACCTGCGCCGCCGTGGCGAGATCGGTCTTGTACTCGAGGGACGGCAGCAGGTTGATCGGGCTGAACGCGTTGCCATCGATCTTGACGAGGAGGCCGTCCTGGATCTTGGTCTTGATCGTGCACTGCGTGTTGCACTGCAGGCAGGTGGAATAGAGGATGTTCTCGGGCAGATTCAGGGTGTACGGTTCCGCGGCCGCCGCCTCCGGCGACGTGGCGGTGCCCGCCATCACGTAACCGAGGTCCCCGAGCAGGGCGCCACCAGCGGTGAGCGCGCCGGCCTTGAGGAGCTGCCGGCGGGACAGCTCCGGTCCCGCAATCCGACGACTCATCGTGCCTCCTCCTCGGGGATAGCCAGGTCGGGGGGTTCGATTCGAAGGAAGCGGTAGCCGACCACGAACAGGGCGATTCCGAGCGCGACGACGCCCGCCGTGACCTGCCACTCGAACAGGCTCGGGAGGTAGGTGTACACCAGCCGGTTGCCGATGGGGTCGAGATACGCGCTCTCGAGGCCACGGAGCTCGGGCGTGACGAGGCCGGGGATCACCAGGTCGAGCCGGATCGCGAAGAACGTGACGGCAACGAGGCCCGCGCCCACACCCCGCAACTGCGGACTGCGCCGCGTGAACAAGATCAGCGGGAGCACCACACCGAGCAGCCCATAGACGACCCAGAACACGTACCAGTACGGGCCGAACAGCACGAAGCCGATCAGCTTCGACTCCGAGCCCACCTGGTACCAGGCCGGGATCGTGAGCTCGGCGAAGACCAGCAGCAGTTCCAGCAGCACGAGCGCCACGACGATCCGCGATAGCGCGTCGACGAGCGCGCGCCATGAGCCGTCCCGGGTCCGCCAGAGGAAGACCACGACGGCCGTCACGAGCGCGCTGCCCGAAAGCAGCGAGCCGTTGAGGAACATGATCGGCAGGATCGCGGTGTTCCAGTAGTCGCGCGCGACGATCGTCCCGAACAGGGCGCCGGCACCCCCCGACTCCGCGACGACCAGCGGGATCCCGATCGTGCCCAGGATCCGCAGCCAGCGGTCGGTCCGACGCGCCAACTCGGCGCCGAGGCCGGCGCGCTGCCGGCGCAGCGCGAGGCCCAGCTGCGCAAGCAGGAGCACGAAGTACGCGGTGTACAGCCAGATGATCCAGGCCATCATCGAGCGGAACTGGGGCCGCACGAACACCTCCCAGAACCGCTCGGGGTGACCGAGATCGAAGAAGATCGAGACGAGGCCCATGAGCAGGCTGATGACGGCGACGAACAGCGCGAGCGGCCCGATCCGCTCGAACTGGCGCTGCTCGAACACGTACGCGAGGCTCGACAGCAGGAACGCCCCGGCCGACAGGCCGACGAAGAAGATGTAGGCCGCCACCCACAGGCCCCACGGGATGTAGCTGGAGTAGGCGGTCAGGCGCTCGCCCTGGATGACACGCTGGACGATGCCGACGGCGCCGAAGGCCGCGAGCGCGACCCACGCGACGACAAGGATCACGAGCCACGGCGGTCGCGTGCCGGCCGCGGGTCCGCCGGATCCTCGGGTCTCCTGCTGAGTGTCGAGCGGTGCTGCGGTGCTCATCTCCGGCCGTCCTTCACAGCAGGTAGAAGACCTTCGGTTCCGTACCGAGGTCTTCCTTGAGTCTGACCGCGTTGGCGGAGGCCGCGAGCTCGGCCACCAGCGAATCCGGATCGTTCAGGTCGCCGAAGATCGTCGCGCGGCCGATGCAGGTCGTCACGCACATCGGCAGGAGGCCGTCGACGAGACGATGGGCGCAGAAGTGGCACTTGCGCGCGTTGCCCACCGGGCTTGTCGGGATGGGTCCGTTGTCGCGGGTCCACGTCTGACTGTATTCGAAGCTCGGCTCGTTCTCGTACTGGGTGCCGGCGCTCAAGGCCAGCGCGGCGGGGGCGCCGGTGGCAGCGTCCTCGGTCCAGTTCTCGCCGAAGTCGAACGTGCGGGCCTGGTACGGGCAGGCGGTGATGCAGTACCGGCACCCGATGCAGGCGTCGTAGTCGATCACGATGATTCCGTCGGGGCGTTTCGAGGTCGCCCCCACGGGGCAGACCGATACACATGGCGGGTTGTCGCACTGCATGCACGGTCGCGGGAGGAACTGCCTGGTCACGTTCGGGTAGGTACCGATCTCCGTGTCGATGACCGGCCGGTACACGACCCCCGGGGGCAGCTTGTTCTCCATCACACAGGCGACCGTGCACGACATGCAGGCCACGCACTTGCGCGTGTCGATGACCATGCCCCAGCGTCGCTGGTCGATTGGCTTGCTCAGCGCCCGGACGAGGTCACGCTGCATGCGGACAAGGATGTCCTCGTCCGCCTGTGCGCTGATATTGAACGTGGGCACGGGCGCGGCAGGTTGGGTCCTCCGCGTTCCCGCGGTCTTCTCCCTGGCGGGGGCGAGGACCGTGGCCTGGAGGCCACCCCATGGAAGCACCGCTCCGGCAGCCAGCACTGCGGCAGCCTTCGCCAGGAAGTCTCGCCGCTCGACGGCGGCCGGATCGGCTGGCGTCGGTGGAGGCTCGGGCGTTGCGACGGCCGCGCCCGCTTGATGCTCGGGGTTGGGCATGGGTCCCTGCTCCCTCCTCCCGCAATGTGGCAACGGCGCGGAGGCGCCACCTTGGAGGCGGCCTCTGGGGGCACACGGATCGCTGCTGGATCTCGGGCCGGCCACCACGCCTTCGGCCATGCTGGACGACTCGCGGCCGGTCGGGCAGGGGTCATCCGGCACATGCGCCGAGTGCTATTCGGCGCCAAAGCTGGACTTCCAGCACGCCCGCTGCACCCGCAATCGGCACGGTCGGTCGGTACCATGCCAGCGGGCGACGGACCATCGCCATGGCTCACGACTGGAGACACCCATGTCCGATCAGGAGCACGGCATCTACCGCCCGAGCGTCTACCTGGCATTGCGTGCCTCGTACCCGCGCGTGGCCGACGCGTACGACGAACTGGCCGGGGCCTGTCGTGCGGCCGGCCCGCTCTCGCTGCGCGAGCAGCGGCTGGTGAAGCTGGGAATCGCCACCGGGCTGTCGTCCGAGGGGGCAGTGCGCTCACACGTTCGTCGTGGCCTCGAGGAGGGAATGGCGGCAGACGCCCTCCTGCATGCCATCGCCCTTGCGGTGCCCACGGCCGGGTTCCCCGCCACGGCAGCGGCGTACGGGTGGGCCCGTGAAGTGCTCGGAACAACTGGCGAACGAGCCACAGGAGCAGACCGATGACCGCTCGTGAATCAACCGCCATACCCCTGGAGGCGTGGCTCGACCTCCTCCTTGCGGAGTTGCCGGCCGACAGCCCTCGCCCCGCTGCGGCCGAGCAGGCGGCGATCCTCGACCTGGCACGCGTGGCGGCTCACGCCAGCGAACGCATAGCCGCCCCCATCTCGGCGTTCATGGCGGGGATGGCGCTCGCCTCTCGGGGGGGCGACGAGCGAGCAGCCGCGCTGCAGACCCTCGTGAGGAAGATCGAGGGCCGGGTGGAGGGGTGATCAACCATTCCGCGCTCGGGCGCAGGGCATGGATGTCGCCGCGAGCCACAGGGGCCAGCGGCGTCGGCCGGTGTATGGTCGGACGACCACGTCGCCGTGCGGAGCGCGGGCGGGCGGCGGCCGGGCAGGCTACGTGACGTCTCTCACCGACCTTCTTGGCCGCCCTCTGCGCGATCTCCGCATTTCGGTCACCGATCGCTGCAACTTCCGCTGCGGGTACTGCGTCCCGCCAGCTGGGCAGGTGCACTTCCGCCGGCACGACCAGATCCTCTCCTTCGAGGAGATCGAGCGGCTCGCGCGGCTCTTCGTTGGGCTCGGGGTCGGGAAGATCCGTCTGACGGGCGGGGAACCGCTGCTTCGGCACGGGCTCGACGGCCTCGTCCGGCGGCTCGTCGCGCTCCCCGGGCTGGAGGACATGGGGCTGACGACTAACGGGTTCCTGCTCGCGGCCCAGGCGCGAGGGCTGCGCGAGGCCGGGCTGCGCCGGGTCACTGTCAGTCTCGACGCGCTGGACGACGCGACGTTCCGCGGGCTCGCCGGTGTCGACGTTCCGGTCTCCACCGTTCTCGCTGGGATCGACGCCGCCATCGCGGCCGGGTTCGCCCCGGTCAAGCTCAACATGGTGATCCTGCGCGGCGTCAACGAGGATCAGATCCTGCCGCTTGCCGGCTTCGCGCGCGAGCGCGCTCTCGCCCTCCGTTTCATCGAGTACATGGACGTCGGGCCCGCCAACGGCTGGCGGCGCGACGATGTCGTGGACGCGGCGGAGATCCTCGCGCGGATCGGGCGAAACTGGCCGCTGGCGCCCGCGCCTGCGGGGTCGCCGGGCGAGGTGGCGCAGCGATACCGGTACGTCGATGGGGCAGGCGAGGTCGGTGTGATCGCGTCGGTGACGCGGCCGTTCTGCGCGAGCTGCTCGCGGATCCGCATGACCGCCGACGGCCGGCTGTTCACGTGCCTGTTTGGCGAGCCTTCGATGGATCTGCGCAGCATGCTCAGGTCGGGGGCGGCGGATGACGAGCTGGTCGCGGCCGTCGCCTCGGTCTGGCGGGGCCGCGACGATCGCTACAGTCAGGTGCGCGCCGTCACGCATCCCTCCGCTGCGCGAGAGGCGATGACGATCATCGGCGGCTGACCGGGACGCAGGGCTCGAGCCCGACCCGGATGGCATGCCATCCGGCCCGTCACAACGGGCCGCGCGACCCGGGCGCGCCTCAGAGGCCGTGAATGAACCGCCCGCGGCGGACGCGCGCGGTCGGGTGAGCTGAGAGTCGTGGGTGGCTTGGGTGCTGGAGCGCGGCGCGCTCCAGCGGTCGCTCGGCCCAGCCTGCGAAGCCGCGCCTGACGGCCCGGTCCGGAGCCTGGCCCGGCGTCGGATGCCCGCTCATCCGGCCGGCGCCGATGGGATGGCCAGGGTGCGGGCGAGGTTGTGCGCCAGGGCGAACCAGAGGAGCACGGAGCGGACCTTGTGGAGCCCGCGGACCGGGAGCTGCCAGAGTCCCCGGTTGCGGGCCAGGGCGTTCACCCATTCGGCGGTGGCGGCGCGCCGGCGATAGAGGGTCTTGGCCGCCTCGGTGCCCATGCGGGCCCGCCACTCGGCAACCGCGGGTGGATCGGCGGGCAGGGGTGCGTGGGGATCCCGGGCCGCGCGCGGGACCGCCGGTGGCGCGTAGAGCCGGCTGCCGTGCCCGGCCAGCGCCTCGATGTCTGGGAAGGTGACGTAGCCGCTGTCAGCCAGGACGTCCGCGGGCGTTCGTCCGAACGCGCGTTCGATCTGGCGGATGGCCGGGGCGAGCTGGCCCTGGTCCGAGCCCACGTCGGTGACGGCGACCCCCACCACCAGCCCGGAGCCGACGTCGCTCGTGAGCTGGCCGTTGTAGGCGGGGCGGTAGCCGCCGTCGGCGAGGCGCATGACGCGCGCCTCGGGATCGGTGGTGGAGGCGCGGGCCTCCGCCGGCGGGCGTCCCTTCTTCTGGGTGCGCCGCTTGGCGGCCTCGATGGCGGGCAGCGCCTCGAGCGCGCGGCGGGCCCGCGCGACCCGTTCGCGGGCGGCCCGCTCCCGGGCGGCGGTCACCCGCCGGCTGGTGGCTGCGGGGTCGTCCTCGAGTTCGCGCTTCAACGCTGCCACCTGCGCCTCCGCGGCGGCCAGAGCCCGCTCGATCGTGGCCCGGCGGTGGAAGGAGCCTGCTCCGGCCGACGCCCACACCCGGATCCCGTCGTGCGCCACCCGGGTGAGGGTCACCTCGCCCGTGGCGAGGAGCGCCGCCACCGACTGCACGAGGAGTGCGTCGAGGAGATCGGCCTCGCTCACCCGGAAGTCGGCGAGGGTGTGGTAGTTGACGCCCACAGCGCCGCAAATCCAGCGGTAGGCGTCGTGCTCAGCGCACAGCCGATCGAGCGCCCGCGCCGAGCCAACCCCCTCGAGGGTGGCATACAGCCAGAGCGCCACCAGGATGGCGGGATCGATGGGTGGACGACCGCTGTGGCCCTCCACGGCCTTGATCCGCGCGTGGAACGCGGAGAGGTCGAGCCCCTCCACGAACGCCCACACCAGGCGCGCCCGGTGGTCGGCCGGCAGGAGGCTCTCGAGATCGCTCGGGCGCAGGGTGATCTGGGCGCGGTCAGGGCGCTGCAGGCGGGGCCGGGCCCGGCCTTCCTCACGTGGCTCGGGATCGCGCGGCGGGAGGTCGAACAGCTCGTCCATGTCGACGAGCGTAGCTGTGCGCCCCCGCCGCGGGAATCCCCGCGGGGCCGGAAGATTCACAGCCTCTCAGGCGAACTTGTCAGAGTTGTGTCTGAGATGTTCGCGGCACGGGTGAGCGCTGGGCGGTTCCGGTAGCCACCCGAGGCTGTCGTCGCGACGAAGGAACCGGCGGGGAGGCAAAGGCTCCGTGCCCCACGCTTCCCCGCCTCCGCATGCCAGCCGCAGAGCACCACCGCAGAGATGCCCGACAGCAGTCGATCGCACATCAGTCCCCGGGCGACGCCCGGATGCCCCGCCGGACCAGGGCGACCCGGATCGCTCGTCCAACGAAGTACCCGATGGGACAGCGTCCGTGATGCCCGCGGCACGGACGGATGCCATCCCAGCGATCCCATCCGACGCGAACCCCACGCTGCACGCCCAGACCGTCGCGCGGAGCGCACCGTCGCCCAGGCTTCTGGTGGCCTTGCTGCTGGCGTTGGGCGTCCTCATCCTCGAGGTCGCGGGCGGCCTGCTCACGGGAAGCCTGGCGCTGCTGAGCGACGCGACCCACGTCGCCGTCGACGTGGCTGCGCTGATCGTGGGGTCCTCAGCGGCCAGACTCGCGATCCGCGAGCCGAACGCCGCCCACAGCTACGGGTTCCACCGCCTGGAGTCGATCGGCGCCCTCGCCAACGGGGCGCTGCTCGTGGGCGCGAGTGCCGCGGTGCTCGCCGAGAGCGTGGGGCGGCTCCTCGCACCGACGCCCGTCGAAGCCGCGGGAGTCCTCGGCGTGGCGGTGCTCGCGCTGGTCACGAACACGACGTCCGCCCTCCTGGTGCACGGGGTCGAGCGGCGGACCAACGCGACGCGCGTGCTGGTGCTGCACCTTGCCGGCGACGCTGCCGGTTCCTCGGCCGTCATCGCCGCCTCGCTCGTGATCCTGGCCGGCGGTCCGCCGGTGCTCGATGCGGTCGCCAGCCTGACGATCGGGGTGCTCCTCGGGATCGCCGGCCTGCGGCTGCTGGGTGACGTGGTGCACATCCTCGCCGAAGGGGTTCCCGCGCAGGTCTCGCTTGCGACGGCTGGCACGGCCCTGCGTGCGGTGCCAGGCACGGCCGGGATCCACGACCTGCACGTGTGGGCCCTGGCCGAGGACCTGCCGCTGGTGACGGCACACCTCGAACTGCAGCCGGCGGCCAACGAATGCGACGTGCTGCCGGCCGCCACGGACGCACTGCGTCGGATCGGCGTTGCCCACGCCACGCTCCAGCTGGAACACGAGCCTTGCGGCCAGGGACGAGCCGACCTCGATCGCGACCGCAGCCAGCTGCTCACCGGGTCCGGGACTGCCGGGCCCGCCTGGAAGGAGGAACCATGACCTCGCCAGAGATCGCGCAGCGCGTCGACGCCAAGGGCCTCTCGTGCCCGATGCCCGATCGTCCGCACCGCCCAGGCCATGAAGGCCCTCGTGAGCGGACAGTTGCTCGATGTCCTCGCCACCGACCCATGGTCTACCAGGGACTTCGAGGCGTGGTCGAAGTCGACCGGCAACCCCCTCGTCGAATCCGGCGCCGACGCCGGCGTCTTCCACTTTGTCCTCCAGAAGAAGTAGGAGCCGCACCATGACACTTACTCTCGAAGCGCCTGTCGAGGCGCCGGTCCCTGCCCCCCAGGCGGCTCCCGCCGCCCCGGAGGAGACGACACCGCACGGCATCCTGCTCATCGCCTACAGCGGCGAGCTCGAGAAGATCTGGGCCCTCATGGTGCTGGCCTCCAGCGCCGCCGCGATGGGCGCCACCTGCCGCGTGTTCGTCACCTTCTGGGCCCTGCAGGCGTTCGTCCGCGACGAGCGGCGCGTCACCGGCAACAACTGGATGCAGAAGCTCCTCGCGCTGATGCAGCGCCCCGGGATCAGCCACCGCAAGCTGTCCAAGATGGACTTCCTCGGCATGGGGCCTTGGATGATCAACAAGCTCGCGAAGCAGAACAGGAACGCGAGCCCGAAGGAGCTCCCCGAGGTCGCCCAGTCGATGGACGTCGAGTTCATCCCCTGCCAGATGACCATGGACCTGTACGGGCTCACCCGCGCGGACCTGGTCGACGGGATGGCCGAACCGGTCGGTGCCGCCACCGTCATCGCGCTCATGCAGCAGGGCTCCGCCCCGCTCTTCATTTAGTCAATCCACGCGCCCGGCAGCGCCCAGCACCGAGACGCCAACGGACCCGGCCGAACGCCCGACGAGAGGAAGCAACGGACATGGCAGGCACCGAGAAGCTCCTGATCCTGGTCACGCATGGGCTGGACGAGCCCGAGAAGGTCACCATGCCACTGGTGATGGCCGTCGGCGCCCTGGCATCCGAGGTGGACATCGTGGTCGGGCTGCAGGAGGCGGGCGTCGAGCTGGCCGTGAAGGGCGCTGCCGACGCGACCGCGGCCGACGGCTACCCGTCACTGGCGAAGGTGATGGCCGATTACCGCGACCTCGGGGGACGCCTGCTGGCCTGCCCGCCCAGCGTCAACAAGCGCCATCTCGACGCCGCGACGCAGTTCGTCGAGAACGCCGAGGTGATCGCCGCCGGGCGCTTCATCCTCGAGATGAGCTCGGCGTCCCACGTCCTCGTGTACTGACCTCCAGGAGAACAACCCATGGACGACACCGACATCCTCACTCAGGCCCTGGCCTTCCACGGCCACAAGTGCTGGGCCAGCACCGCCGGCGTTCGACTGGGGTTGGCCGCCATGCGCGAGCTGGGTGCGGCGCGCGCGGGCGCCAAGGAGCTGCACGCGATCATCGAGACGGGCGACTACCACGGCGGGATGTGCTTCGGGGACGGCATCCAGTTCACCACCGGGTGCACGTTCGGCAAGGGCAACATCGCGAAGTCGGGGGAGGGGAAGTTCGCGCTCACCCTGATCGACAAGGGCGCCGGGCGGGCCGTGCGGGTGGCCTATCGGCCCACCCTGCAGCCGCAGATCCGGGCCACCGCGTTCATGCAGAAGCGCGCCGCTGGCGTGCCGGCCTCGCAGATCCCCGACGCGGAGCAGATGGAGGTCGTGCACCTCGTCTGGGACGCACCGGCGGACGAGATCATGACCGTCGGGGCGGTGCACTCGCGCGCGTGGAGCGAGCCCGCGGAGATCGTCCGCTTCGCGGTCTGCACCGGATGTGGCGAGCTCGTCGCCGAGCCGTACCTGCGGGTGGCGGAGGGCCGCACGGTCTGCGCGGCCTGCTCGGGCTATCCGCGCTGAGCACGAGGAACACGGATCCGTGCTGCTCTACGCGCTCGGCGGAACCAGCGTCTTCGTCTTCTCCGGCGTCATGGCCATGGCCGGCCTGGGCGCCGCCTTCCTCTTCGTGCCGCTCTTCTACTACCTGGGGGTGCCCCTCGGCCAGGCCACCTCGACCGCGCTGCTGCTGAACGCCGTCAGCCTCTCGGCCGCCACCGTGGCGTACTGGCGGGGGCGACTGATCGACTGGCGGGCAGGCGTGCCGGTGCTCGTCGCCGCAGTGGTGTTGGCTCCCGTCGGCGCCCGCCTGACGGCCAGCGTGGACCGACGCGTGCTGCTGGCGCTGTTCGTCGGCTTCCTGCTCTTCGCCGGCGCGATGATGCTCTTCTACCGGGCCCGGGCCTCCCGTCGCGATGTCGGACGGGCGGCCGAGGCCGGGGTCGGGGCGGGCGTCGGCGGCGTGGCCGGGTTCCTGGGTGGCCTGCTCGGCGTGGGCGGCGGCAACGTCATCCTGCCCGGGCTCACCTGGCTGGGGCTCGAGCCGAAGGTCGCGGCGGGCACCACCGCCCTCGCGGTCTTCTTCTCCTCGCTCTCGGGGTTCGCCGGTCACGCCACGCTCGGCGGCCTCGATCCGCGCTTCACGCTGAGCATGGCCGCGCTGGCCGCGGCGGGGTCGCTCGTCGGGTCGCACGTGATGAAGACTCGGCTGACCGGCCCGCAGCTCAAGCGGATCATCGGGGTGCTGCTCTGGGTGATCGCCGTGAAGATGGCGCTGGATCTGCTGTGATGCGCCTCCTGGTGCGCCCTCGCCTGCGGACCGCGGCGCGGCGGTCCCCGGCGCGTCACGGGTGCCCCTCCCCACCTTGACCACCGCCCTCTGCCATCCGCTTCGTTCGCCATCGCTCTTCCGAGGAGTTCGTCGTGTCTACTCTCCACACTGCAGCACAGGCAGCCAACGCGCCGCTGGTGCGGTTGCGCGGCTTCCACCCGGGCTGGTACGGGGCCGTCATGGGGACCGCGATCGTGGGCGTGATCGGCTACCAGGACCCGGGGCAGGTCGCCGGCCTGGGCGATCTCGCCCGGGGGTTCGGCGTGGCCATGGTCGCGCTCTCGGCCGTGCTCGCCGTGCTGCTCGGCATCCCGTACGTCGCCCGCTGGATCCAGCACCCCGACGCGGCACGCCGCGACCTGGCCAACCCCGTCGCGGGCGCGCTCTACGGCACCTTCCCCGGCGGCATCCTGGTCCTCGCGGTGGGGGTCGCGACGGTCGGGCCGTCGATCGGTGCACCCGGGGACGTTGCGTTGACGGTCGCGATCCTGGCCGCCCTCGGCCTGGTGCTGGCGTTCGTCGTCAGTGTGCTGTTCGCCCACCTGCTGTTCGTGTCGCACCCGGTGGGCCCGGAGCTCGCCAATGGGGCATGGTTCATCCCGCCGGTGGTCAACATCGTGGTCCCGCTCGCCCTGCTGCCGCTGCTGCCCCATGTGGGGCACGAGGACGCGATCGCACTGCTCTTCGGCGCCTACGCGTTCTGGGGCATGGGCTTCGTGCTGTTCCTGCTCGTCGCCTCGCTCCTGTACGACCGGCTGATCTTCCACCCGCTGCCGGCCGCACCCCTGGCCCCCTCGCTCTGGATCGGGCTCGGACCGATCGGGGTGGGAAGCCTGGTGCTGCTGCGAACCGCGCAGGCGGGTGCACCGCTGTGGGGTTCGATGGCGCCGGTCGTGGTCGCCCTCTCGTCGCTCGCCGCGGCCACGCTGTGGGGCTTCGGGCTCTGGTGGCTGGCCACGGCGATCCTGCTGCTGGCAGCGTACCTGCGGCGCGGCGACCTGCCGTACGGCCTCGGGTGGTGGGGCTTCACGTTCCCCCTCGGCGCGTATACGGCCAGCACCCTGGCTCTCGCGCGCAGCTGGCACCTCGGCTTCCTCGAGGCGACGGCGGTCGGGCTCTTCGTGCTGCTGCTCGCATTCTGGCTGGTGGTCACCCGGGGCACGCTGCGCGCGCTCGCTAGCGGAAGGGTCTGGGAGCGGTAGGTCCGGAGGCACGCTCGGCCCCGCCCGCCCCGTTCACCCGCTGTTCACCGGTCTCGCCACCGGGCCCGGCTAGAACGGTGCCAGTGCACCGAGGAAGGTTTCCCCGGGGAGGAGCGACTCGAAGGAGAGCGCCACGGGTACGCAGAAGACATTGAGTGGGTTGGTGGTCCTGGCCGGGATGTGGGAGGTGGCCGCGCCGTTTGTCCTGACGATCGCCTCGCGCCGCCTGGACCTGACCGGCTTCGGGTTGAATCGATCGAATCGCATGTCCGCACCACTTGTCCCGTGGAATCGGGCCGAGCGGACCTGCTATGCATCAGCAAGCGCTGAGACACTGTCGGTTGATGAGTAGTTGGTCGTCGACGCCGGGCGATCTGATCGGCAGCCAACGTCGGGGCCGGAACGCGGCCGTCGTCGGGCGGATCGCGGGCGTAAGCGTCCGACGATGGTCGAGCCCGCACGCCGGGCGGACAGGGCCCCGCCCTCCGAGGCCTTGAATGCACCGCAGCGACGACCCGACTGTCCGGGTGCTTGCAGCGCTGGCCGACCCGATCCGGCTCGACATGGTCCGACAGCTCTCACACGGCGAGGACGTGCGCGCCTGCGACTTCGACGTCTGTCGGAAGATCGCGCAGCCCACGGTCTCTCACCACCTGCGGATCCTCCGCGAGGCAGGGATCGTCCGTGCCGAGCGCCGTGGCACGTACGTCCACTTCGCGCTCCAGCCCACGGCCGCCGAGCGGCTCACGGCTCTCGTCCGTGGGCTCCGGCCGCCGTCAACCGGAGCTGCGATGCCACGCACGGGCCGCATGCGGCTGGCCAGGACAGGGAGATCGCGCACACCATGACGACGACCGACGTCTTGCTGCGCGTGCAGGAACTCACGCTGCGCCGGGATGGACACGACATCCTGCACCGCGTCAACCTCAGCGTGCGGACCGGTGAGATCCATGGCCTGCTCGGGCTCAACGGGTCGGGGAAGTCCAGCCTTGCCTACGCGCTCATGGGCTGCGAGGGGTACACCCCGGAGTCGGGTCGTGTCTGGTTCGACGGCCATGACATCACCGGGTCTCCGATGACCGAGCGGGCCAGGCTCGGCCTGACCCTCGCGTGGCAGGAGCCGGCCCGGTTCGAGGGACTGCCGGTCGGCGCGTATGTGGCGATCGGCGCGGGCGGCGCCGATCGCGCGCGAGTCGACGAGGCGCTGCAGGCAGTGTCGCTGGCGCCGACGGCGTACCTCAATCGGGCGGTCGATCGCTCGCTCTCGGGCGGTGAGCGGAAGCGCCTGGAGCTGGCCTCGGTCGTCACCATGCGCCCGAAACTCGCGATCCTCGACGAGCCCGATTCCGGAATCGACATGCTCACGCTCGTCGAGATCGCCAACCTGATCCGTCGCATGGCCTCGCAGGGGACGGCGGTCCTCCTCATCAGCCATGGCGACGAGATCGTCTCGGTCGCCGACACAGTCTCGCTGATGTGCCGCGGAGGCATCGTGTACGCCGGGACGCCGGCGGAGGCGGTTGACTACTACGGGCGGCGCTGTCGCCGGCACGCGGAGGCGCTCGGCTCGCAGCCGTGGGAAGCGAACACGACCGGGAGGGTCGGGTAGTGGTGGGCCGTCTTGCAATCCCCCACCGAACCGCGTCGTCCCCGGCGTGGGCCGCGGAGTACGCGGCGATCCTGTCCGCCTACAGCCAGGCGGGCGGCGATCCTCGTGTCCTGGGCGCAGGCGGCGCGGCCGTCCTGGTCGTTAGCGCCAACCGCGTACTGGTCGCGAACGAGGCGCCGGGCATCCACTTCGAGGCGGAAGAGCGGCCCTCCGGCGTTCGGGCGCGGATCGCGGTCGAAGCCGGTGCTCATCCCCCACGCCCGGTCCACCTGTGCTTCGGGATGCTCCCGGCCGAAGGGCTGCAGGAGATCGACGCCGAGTACGAGATCGGCGCGGGCGCCTCCGTTGAGTTCCTCGCCCACTGCACGTTCCCCAACGCGATGGACCTGCGCCACGAGATGACCGCCCGCATGCACGTGGGCGAGGGTGCGTCCATGACCTACCAGGAGGCGCACTTCCACGGCGAGCACGGCGGGATCGTGGTGGCGCCCACGGCCCGGGTGGGCGTGGCGCGTGGTGGGCGGTTCGCGTCGACGTTCAGCCTGTTGCACGGCCGTGTCGGCCGCCTGGAGATCGACTATGACGTCGAGGTCGACGAGGCTGGCCTGGCCGAGCTGACCACCCGAGCGTTCGGGCTTGCCGACGACCGGTTGCGGGTGGTGGAGGCGCTGCACCTCAACGGCCGCGGCGCGCGCGGGCTGACGAAGACCCGGATCGCCGTCCGCGACGAGGCGGTGAGCGAGGTGCTCACGACGGCCGAGGGCAACGCGCCGTTTGCCCGCGGCCACATGGACTGCACCGAGGTCGTTCGCGGCCACGGGACCGCCTCGAACATGCCTCGCGTGGTGGTCCGCGATGACCGCGCCCACGTCACGCATGAGGCAGCCATCGGTTCGGTCAACCGCAAGGAGCTCGAGACGCTGATGGCGCGCGGCCTCGATGAGGACGCAGCCGTGGACGTGATCGTGCGAGGGATGTTGCAGTAGCCGGGAGGACGGCCATGTGGGAACAGGTCGTACACAGGTCGGACGCAGTCCGCTTCTTCCATCCTGCGTGGTTCGCGTCTGTGATGGGAACCGGGATCCTGGCGGTTGCCACTCACCACGCCGATGCAGTGGTCTCCGGCCTCGAGAACGTGGCCGTGGCCCTTTGGCTCCTGACGACGGCGCTGTGCGCGGTGCTCGTCGTGCCATGGGTCGCCCGGTGGCTGGGCTACCCGAAGGAGGCGTGGGCCGACACCGGCCACCCGACCCGCGGACCGTTCTACTCCACGCTGCCCATCGGGCTGCTCGTGCTCGGCGTGACCTTCGCCTCGATCGGCTCTGCGCGCATGGATTCGGGGACGGCGATCCGCGTTGCCCAGGGACTGTGGATCCTCGGGGCCATCCTCGCATTCGTCTTCGGGGTGGTGGTGCCGTACCGGTGGTTCACGAGCCCGTCGGTTCCCCTCGAGCACGTGAACGGAGGCTGGTTCATCCCACCCGTCGCGAACATCGTCGTTCCGGCCGCCGCGGCGCCGCTCATCTCGACGTGGGGATCGGCGGACGCCTGCCGGTTCGCCTGCATCGCCGCGTTCGCGTTCTTCGGCATGGGCTTCCTGCTGTTCCTCGTTGTGGGGGTGTTGCTCGTGGGCCGGCTGATCCAGCACGCGCTGCCGGAAGCGCACCTGGCGCCCACGCTCTGGATCGGCCTGGGGCCGATCGGGGTGGGCAGCCTCGCCCTTGTCCGGCTGTCCATGACGGCGTCACCTGTCTTCGGCGCATACGCCCCCGAGGCACAGGTGCTGTTGCGGCTGGCGGCGCTCGCCCTGTGGGGCTTTGGCCTGTGGTGGCTCGCGATCGCGATCGCGCTCACGCTCCGCTACCTGCGCCAGCCGTTCCCGTTCGCGATGAGCTGGTGGGCCTTCACGTTCCCCCTTGGGGCGTACACCGTCGCCACGTTCCTTCTGGGCGACGCCTTCGACGCGGGCTACCTGACGGCCTTCGGTTTCGTCCTCTGGATCCTGCTGGTGGCGTTCTGGTCGGTCGTGCTGGTGCGGACGATCGCGGGCGTGTACACGGGAGCGCTGCTGAAGGCACCGCCGCCCGCACCCGCTCCCCGCTGAGGTCGGTTGGTCGCGATGAGCCGGACACGCGGACGCGAGGGCGACAGCATGGAGCCTCCTCCGCGCGAGGCCGCTGTCGAGGTGGATGAGGCCGCCGTGCGTGACTCCCTGCGGCAGGTGTTCGATCCCGAGCTTGGCGTCAGCATCGTCGACCTGGGTCTCGTGTGGGCCATCCGCGTGGAGGGCAGCGTGGTCACGATTGACCTCGTCGTGACCGTGCCGGGCTGCCCGCTGGCCGGCTGGATCATCGACCGGGTTCGGATGGCAGCCGAAGCGCTCCCCGGGGTCGACCGGGTGCATGTCACGCTCCTCGATGAGCCATGGGGGCCCAGCGAGATCGATTGGGCGAGCTGGCTCGGGCAGGCGGGGAAGCACTGGTGATAGGCCTGTTGGCCCATCCGCCTGGGGCCGTCTGCGCCTGTGGCATCACATCGTTGCTTGACACACTCTGAACTGAGATGCTGTGCTTGCCAACCGAACCCGGCGCGCGCCGGCCGATCTCCCTGGGGGTGCACCATGCCTGTTGACGTACCTGTCCTTCCCGACCTGCGCATGAACGAAGCGGCGCCGGACGTCGACGCTCCCCTGGCGGCCGCGGCTATGCTCGCCGACCGCTGCCGCGCCGGGATCCTCGCCATCCTGCGCGATGGACCCCACTGCGTCTGTGAAATGGCGGCCGCCCTCGGCGAGCGGCAGAACAACGTGAGCAACCATCTGGCGCGCCTGCGCGAGGCCGGGCTCGTGCGAGCCACCCGCGGCCCCGGCGACACGCGCCGCGTCTACTACGAGCGCGACGAGGCCGCCTGCTCGGCCGCCCTTGCCGATCTGCGCGCCCTGCTGGAGGTTCCCGCGTGACGACCATCTCCCTTTCCCGCACCGGACGCCCCTCGCTCCGGGTCACCGCGTCCGCCGGTGTCCTCGCATGGCTGGTGGCCTGGTTCGCGGAGGCCCCGCTCGCCGACTGGGTGAGCTATCGGCTGTTCGGCCTCGCGCGAGGCAGTCACCTCGGCGATGCCGTCGACTTCTTCCTGATGGACGTCCCCAAGGTCCTCCTGCTACTGCTCGGCATCGTGACCGTGGTCACGCTCATCCGGAGCTTCTTCCCGCCGGAGCGGGTACGCGCCGCGCTGGCCGGCCGTGGCACGTTCGCCGGCAGCGTCGCGTCAGCGGCGTTCGGCATCGTCACGCCGTTCTGCTCCTGCTCGGCCGTGCCGCTCTTCATCGGTTTCGTGGAGGCGGGCATCCCGCTGGGCGTCACGTTCGCGTTCCTGATCAGCTCACCGATGGTCAACGAGGTCGCGCTGGTGCTGCTGTGGGGCCTGTTCGGACCGGGGATCGCGCTCGTGTACATGGCGGCCGGGCTAGCGGTGGCGATCGTAGGCGGCCTCATGATCGGCGCCCTGCACCTGGAGCGCTACGTCGAGCCGTACGTCTGGGAGCTGCAGGGGACGGGCGGGCAGATGGCCGAGGTGCAGCTGAGCTGGGCCGACCGCATCACGGATGCCTGGCGCTACACCATCGACCTCGTACGCCGCATCACGCCGTACCTTCTCATCGGGATCGGCATCGGTGCGCTCATCCACGGCTATGCGCCGACGGATCTCGTGGCCGCCATTGGCGGTCGGTCGAACCCCCTCGCCGTGCCGATCGTCGTGCTGATCGCGCTGCCGCTCTACTCGAACGCCGCCGGGACCATCCCCATCGTGCAGGCGCTGCTGGGCAAGGGGATGCCGCTGGGCACCACCCTCGCCTTCATGATGGCCATCACCGCCATCAGCCTGCCCGAGTTCATCATCCTGCGCAAAGTCATCCGCCCGCAGCTCATCGCGATCTTCGCGACCGTCGTGACGGTCGGCATCCTCGGCATCGGCTACCTGTTCAACGCCCTCATCGCGTGAAGACGCAAGGAGTGACCCCATGGTGAAGATCGAGGTGCTCGGGCCCGGCTGCGTCAACTGCCGGCGCCTCGAGGCCAACGCGCGTCAGGCGGTCGCCATGGCCGGCGTCGAGGCGGAGATCGTCAAGGTCGAGGACTACCTCGCGATCATGGCCTACGGCGTCATGAGCACCCCTGCGCTCGTGGTCGACGGCCGGGTGATCAGCTATGGCCGGATCCCGCCGCCCGGCGACATCGCGGAGTGGCTGGTCGCCTGACGGCGCAACGCAGCGGGGAGGATCCGGCATGCACAGTCACATCCTGGTGGCGGTCGACGGGAGCGAACCTTCGACACGCGCCCTCGAGGAGACCCTGCGCCTGGCCACGGACCAACACGCTGTCGTTCGAGTGGTCCACGTGATCGACCTCGGCATCTCGCTGGCGCCATGGGCCCAGATGGCGTTCGTCGACTACGACCAGCTGGAGGCAGCTCTCCGCGAGTCCGGCGCGCGCATCGTGGATGCCGCGCTGGCACGCGCGCATGACGCGGGCGTAGACGTGGAGTCGGCGACACTCGAGACGGACGTCGATGACGTGGCCGGCGAGATCCTCGCCGAGGCGGATCGCTGGAAGGCAGAACTCGTCGTGCTCGGCACCCACGGGCGACACGGTCTCGCGCATCTGATCCTCGGCAGCGTGGCGGAGGGCGTCGTGCGCAGAAGCCGCGGGCCGGTTCTCATGCTGCGGCAGCCGGACGCCGCGGTACCCGGCTGATGACAGCACCCGCGCTCGGCGGACCGCGTCGACGCGCCTCGCGAGACGAGGGGGCTCCATCCGCGCTGAGCGTCCTTGCCGAAGCGGCTCGCTGGGTCGAGGCGGGGGTCGGGTGTGGCCGGGCCACCGTCGTGCGGGCCCTCGGACCCGCCCCGTTCAGGGTCGGGAGCACGCTCGTCGTGGCCGATGACGGACGCCTGGCCGGCAGCGTCTCTGCCGGATGCATCGAGGGGAGCGCCGTGGAAGCGGTCCTGGCCGCTCGGCGCGGTCGCTATCGGGAGCTCGTCCACTACGGCATCAGCGATCCACAGGCGGCGGAGGCCGGGCTCGCCTGCGGGGGCACCATCGACGTCCTCATCGAGCCCGACGTGAGCCCCGAGGCGCTCGCCGCCGCGAGCGACGATCGCGACCTCGCGGTTGCGACGCCGCTCCCGGTGGGCCGTGAGGCTCCCAACCCCGCACATGTGGTCCTCGACGGCAGCGGAATACGGTCGGGATCACTCGGCGATCGGGGGGCCGACGCCCGGCTGACCCGGCTGGCCCTCGACGCCCTGCGCGAAGGCGTCGCGCGGACGGTCGAGATCGACACGCGAGCCGTCTACATCGATGTCTCGCTGCGGCCGATGCGGCTCGTCGTGGTGGGTGCCGGCGACATCGCCGTTCACCTGGTCCGGCTCGCCCATGCATTCGGGTGCCGCACGGTGGTGATCGATGCGCGCAGCGCATTCGCGACGCGCGAACGCTTCCCCGACGCCGACGAGATCCTCGTCGGGTGGGCCGACGACCTCGCCGATCGGGCCGGCATCGACGGGACCGCGCACGTCGTCTGCCTGGCCCACGACGCGAAGTTCGATGACCCCGCCCTCGCCATGGCGCTCCGCCGGGGGGCACGATACGTCGGCGCTCTGGGGAGCCGCCGCGCCCACCTGGCGCGACTCGAGCGTCTCCGGGCAGTGGGGCTGGACGACGGCGTGCTCGCCCGCATCCACGGCCCCATCGGGCTGGACATCGGAGCGGCCACGCCGGCCGAGATCGCGCTGGCGATCCTCGCCGAGATCATCGCGGAGCGCCACCGTGCGCCGGAAACAGACGGCGAGCTCGCGGCTCCGATCAGCCCGGTGCCAGCCGGCACGCCGATTGCATGACCTTTGGTCAAACACACGTTTCACTAATGACGGTTAGAATGTCGGCCATGGACCTCGTGTCGTCACACCAGCTCGAGCCTCCGGTGCCTGTCGAGCTCATGGCTGGGCTCCAGGCCATCGCGGAGCCCACGCGCGCCCGGATCGTCGCTCTCCTCGGTCACGGCGAGCACTGCGTGTGCGATGTCGGCGGCGCCCTCGGCATCAGTACTGCGCTCGTCTCGCACCACCTGCGGGTCCTGCACGCGAGCGGGCTCCTCCGGGAGCGCCGGAGCGGCCGTTGGGTCTACTACTCGCTCGACGCCGAGCGACTCGCGCGCGTGCGTGCCGCGATCGATGTGCTGCTCACGCCCACCGATGCCGCGGCCGCCGCCTGCCTCTGTGCGGATTGTGGGTCCACGAGGGCGATCGCCACGCCCGGGCCGGGTCGTGCCGTCCACCGGCTTCCATCGCTGGTGGAGGCGGCACCATGACCTGCCGCGTCCTGCTCGTCGGCCTGCCGTCGCCCGGCGGGTGCGACCCCGCGAAGACGTGGCGTGCGGCGGCCGCGTTCGTGCAGCGACGGCTGGCGGCGCGGTTCGGGGCGGCGGTCATGTCCGACTACGTGGAACTCTTCGGTCCCGACATGCTGAGCCACCTGGACGTCGAGGCGGCGATCGCGGCCGGCGATGCCGTGCCGCCCGTCGTCGTTGTCGATGGTGTCATCCGGTTCTCCGGAGGGAAGCTGAACGTCTCGGCGATCGAGCGAGCGGTGGCGCAGGCCCTCGCCCGCGGCCCTATCTCCGTACCCGTGAAGGAGCCAGCCTCGTGAGCGATCCCGCCATGCTCGATGTCGAGCTCTTCGATCCGCCCATGTGCTGCCCCACCGGGCTCTGCGGCCCCGTCCTGGACACCACGCTGGTCGATCTCAGCGAGGCGATCCTCGGGCTCGAGGCCGACGGCCGAACCGTGGCGCGCCACCAGATGGCCTCCGATCCGCACGCGTTCATGCGCAACCGCGATGTCTACGAGCTGATCCGCCAGCGGCAGCTCGATGTGCTCCCGATCACGGTCGTGCGCGGCCGGGTGGTCAAGACCGACGCGTACCCGAGCGCGGACGAACTACTGGCCGCGCTCGCTACTACCCCGTAGGAGCCCGGCTACACCGGACTCCCGGCGCGACAGCTCCTGCGAAAGGTCACATGTGATGCGGTTCCTCTTCTTCTCCGGCAAGGGCGGCGTGGGCAAGACCACCATGGCCTGCACGACCGCCGTGGCCGAGGCCGACGCCGGACGACGCGTCCTCATCGTGACGACCGACCCCGCCTCGAACCTTGCGGACGTGTTCGAGCAGCCGATCGGTCACGCCATCACCTCGATCGGCGGCGTGCCCAACCTGTGGGCCATGGAGATCGATCCCGACCGGGCGACCGCGGAGTACACCGATCGCACGCTGGCTCCGATCCGCGAGATCTTCCCGCCCGAGATCGTGAAGGTCATGGAGGAGCAGCTGGCCGGACCGTGCACCGCGGAGGTTGCCGCGTTCGACCGCTTCGCGGATTTCCTCGACCCGATAGCCCTGGCCGAGCCCGCCGGAAGTTCCGCCTTCGACCTGGTGGTCTTCGACACGGCCCCCACCGGCCACACGGTCCGCCTGCTGGAGCTTCCCGAGGCCTGGACCAGGAGCATCTCGGAAGCGGAGACGGGCAGCGGCCAGACATGCATCGGACCGGCCGCCGCCATCGCCGATGCGAAGGCGAAGTACGAGCGAGCGCTCGACGCGCTCCGGGATGGCGCACGCACGCGCTTCGTCTTCGTGCTGCAGCCTGAGTCGACCGCGATCGCCGAGACGCGTCGGGCGAGCGCCGAGCTCGGCCGGCTGGGCATCGCGACGACCGAACTCATCGTGAACGGCGTCCTGCCCGATGAGGAGGCCTCCACGCCGTTCTTCGCGGCCCGGATCGCGATGCAGGAGCGCTACCTCGGCGAGATCGCGCGGGCGCTGCCGATGCCATCCCGGCGCGTCCCATTGCTTGACGGTGAGGTGCGCGGCGTCGGGCGCCTGCGCGCGCTCGTGCCGCTCCTGGGCGATGAGCGTGCGATCCGCCCGGTCTTCGGCGGCGCCGGGGAGTCGCCAGTGCGGGTGGATGGCCGGGATCCCGGACCCGCGCTTGCCACGCTGCTGCCGGCCGGACGACCGCGGACGGTGTTCTTCGCGGGCAAGGGCGGGGTGGGCAAGACCGTCGTCTCCTGCACCACGGCCGTATGGCTGGCCGGACGCGGCCTGCGGACGCTCCTCGTCACCACCGATCCCGCGGCCCACATCGGCCACGTGCTCGGCGCGGCCGTGGGTCCCGAGCCCGCGCTGATCGATGGGGTCGACGGCCTGTGGGCCGCACGGATCGACGCCAAGGCCGCCGCGGCGGCGTACACCGAGCGGATCATCGCTGACGCGGTGGCGCGCGGTCGGGGCCCGGACGCGATCGCCGCCATGCGCGAGGAACTCGATTCACCGTGCACCGAGGAGATCGCCGCGTTCGACCGGTTCATCGATCTCGCCAGCCGTGACGCATACGACGTGACGGTGTTCGACACCGCGCCCACCGGCCACACGCTGCGCCTCCTGGAGCTCCCGATCGACTGGAGCCATCAGCTCGACGTCAAGGTGTTCGCTTCTGTCGACACCGCGGCCGCCGACGCCGTCGCGAAGGCGCGCTTCGCCCGGGTCATCGACATGATGCGGGACCCGGCGCAGAGCACCTTCGCCTTCGTCATGTACCCGGAGGCAACACCCATCGTCGAGGCCGAGCGGGCGGTCCGCGAGCTTGCCGCGCTCGGCATCCCGCTCGGGCTCGTCGTGGCCAACATGGTCCTGCCGGAGGAGGTCTGCCGCACGCCGTATGCGCGGTCGCGGCGCCGGATGCAGCAGGGCTACCTGGCCGAGACCGACCGACGATTCGCGGCGCCGGTCCTCGACGTGCCGCTGCTCGACAGCGAGGTCATCGGGCTCGAGCGTGTGGCCGAGCTCGTCGACCGCCTCTTCATCCTTCCATCCCTGGTTGCCTGAAGCGAGGTCAATCATGATTGTCCAGCCCCCGACACCTGCGGGCGTCGATCTCGAGGCGGCGGCACAGAACGCCGAGGTCGAGGCCCTTGCCGCCGCTGGCGCCTTCGGCACGGCGCTCCGGGCGAGCCCGGAGTTCGCCCGCCTGCTCGCAGCCAACGAGGTGTTGACCGCCGACGCCGACGCCACGGCAGCGATCGACGCGCTCGGCCGGCGGCAGGCCGAGCTCCGCATGGAGACGGCGTTCGGGACCCTTGATCCGAGCCAGCAGCAGGAGCTCGAGGATCTCCGCGCTGCAATGCTCGCCTCTTCGAGTGTTGCGGCCTACATCGCGGCCCAGAACGAGTTCCAGGCGGTATGCCGTGAGACGGCCGCCGTCGTGAGCGCCCAGATCGGCATCGACTTCGCGGCCAACTGTCGCTCCGGCAGCTGCTGCGGCTGAGGGAGGAGAACCAGGATGCTCAGCGCCACCCTCTATGAGGCCGCCGTCGATTTCGGTCGGGCCCTGCGCCAGGCACCGCTCGTGGCCGCCTATCGTGCCGCTTCGGATGCGCTGGAGTCGGATCCGGTCGCCCAGGGCCTGCTGGCCGACCTTCGCGAGCAGCAGGTGGCCCTCGCCCGCCTCCAGCAAGCGGGCCTGACCGCGAGCCAGGGGCAGCTCGACGCGCTGCGGCTCTGCCAGGCCGCCGTCCGCTCGAATGCCACGATCATGGCGTACCTGCTGGCAACGAACGAGGTCAAGGTGTACCTGCCGACGGTGGCCCAGGAGGTCAGCGCCAGCCTGGGGACCGACTACGCCGTCCTGGCCGCACCGAGCTCCTGCTGATCGGCCAGCAGGCAGACCCGCTTCATGGGGAGGGTGACGGGCCCGACGCGCCGAGACTCGTCGAGCGCCTGCGCGCGTGGCGCCGCATCGTCGTGCGGTCCGAGTCGAAGCCGTAGCGGCCGCAAGCGTCCACCGGCTGTAGCCTACTGATCGGCAAGACGCTCGTCATCGCGACGGGACTGTGTCGCTGAGGTGGAGCTGTCGGTGATGTCACGCGCCTGCCCAAGCCGGCCCGCCGGAGGGCGAGGGCGTCGATAGCCGCCATCTCACAGCCGCTTGCTCACGCCGAGGGATCCGTCACCTGGCCCATGAAGAGCACGGCGCCGGTCGCCAGGTCCCGGACGAAGAACAGGAAGGGATGGTCGAGCCGTAGCGTGGTCTCGCGCGCCGCGCCCGGACCACCGCCGGTTCCTCCGATCACTGCCGTCGCCGCCGCCGCTTCCGTCCCACGCTCGTCGACGTCGATGTTCGCCTGGTGCACGACCTCGGAGACGAACAGTCGGTCGGCGTCACCCTGCGGCACGTGGATGCCGGTGAAGTCGGCCGCCACCTGATCGAACGCGAGAGGCATGCCGAGGGCCTGCAGCGGGGCCTTCAGGTCGGCGCGCGAGGCGTTG
>JAJYJR010000183.1 GCA_021789355.1 Chloroflexota bacterium
CTCGACCACGAGTTAGTGCCTTGACGTGCTACATCATAGTGCCGATACTTGTTACAAGTTAGTGTCTCTGGCGGAGACAAGCCTTGGTCGACGAACTCGGGCGGATTGCGAACTACCGTCCACGGCTCGCGGACGGTGAGCTGCAGACGCGGCTGCGCGCGACTGGTGCCGTCCTGATCGAGGGTGCACGGGGATGCGGCAAGACCCAGACGGGCCTCCGGGCAGCGAAGAGTGCAGTTCGTCTGGACCGAGATCGTGCGGCCCGTCAGGCTGCCGAGCTCGATCCTTCTCTCGTCCTGAGTGGACGGGAGCGCTCGCTGTCGTGGCAATCGCGACGCTTCTCGTTGGGCCCGCGAGCGTCGATGCTGACGTGGCTAGCTACGCAACTGCAGGAATAGCCCCTCAGAGTGAAGCCAATCCGCGCTCGTGCAGGACCCTGCTTGGGTCGCACTGGAACTCGACCATCGAATAGCAATCGGCGCCACAGGCCTGCCTATCGTCCTGGCCTCGACGCCGTTAGCGCTGCCGATATCGGCCTACCTGGATGACACCGTAACCGACCATGTAGTCGAGACCGAGGGAGATCTCTACGACGACACCCATCAGCCCGAGGCCGATCTGAACTACTGGAACTTCTGCACGGCCGGAGCAGCTACTACGGCACTCTATTACTGGAAGCCAAACAACGTCACTAACTGGCCAGCGGGCAATTTCACAGAGCCATATGGCCCTCACAAGACCACGACCTACTGGCGGTCTTCCGATACTGGCACGGCCAGCGACACGAGTAATGGGTATCCGACCAAAGGCCGTGCTTATGAGATGTATCTGGCGGAGCAGGTTAAGCCACCAAGCTACGCTACGCCAGGGATTGTAAATTTCACATACTACGTCACCCATGGCGAGACCCTCTCGGATACCCGCGACGCCCTCAACTGGGAGGCCTCGGGCCATTGCTCAACGTGCTGGTCCACCTACTTCTATGTCGTAGATAAGCCAGCATCGCAGGCAGCACTACATTCCGACATCGCCAGCGATATCGGCGGTTCAGGGCGAGCAGTCGTTGCATTCGTGGACACTGGCTATCTGCCCAACTGGTCAAGATCGGTTTCCGGCTGGCATGCCATCACGATCATTGGCTACGATGACAGTTCAGGCACCTACTTCTACACCGACACGTGCGGACATAGGTGCAACACCTCGTCCCGGTCGACCAATGGCGGCACATGGGCCATCGGCCAACAGGTCCTCTTCAATGCCGTCCACTCATTGATTATCGCGCAAAGCGATAGCGGAATCGCCTGATAAGCCGCAAGGAGCTCCAGCAGGACTCGAACGCCCGCGGACAGCCGTGGCACTCGGACTTGGGCGAGGCTACCGTTTCGAGACTCACTCGGCCACGGTGGCGCGCGTCGACGGGCGACAGAGAGTGGGTACCGTCGCGAACTCGGCGGGCTGGCAAGCTCGATCTTGCCAGCCCGCGCGTACGGAAGGTCGGATCGAGCGAGGGCTCACCAGCCGTGCGATCCGAGGAGTGGAAGGCCGGAGCCGCTCGAACGCCCGGATCGCAACGCGGAAGGTGGCACGAAAATCCATCCGGCTAGTGAACCTTCCGGCATCCACCGGACGTCGGATGGGATGCGCGGCCTGGACGGGGCCGCCGGGGTGGTAAGGGGGACGGTGGCAGCCCTGGTCGACGCCAGCGCGGAGGACGCCCTGGTGGGGATGATCGAACGTGGCCTCGGACAGGCGTACCGGCTGGCCCGGGCGATCCTGCTCGACGACGCGGAGGCGGAGGACGCGGTTCAGGACGCCTGTCTCGCGGCCTGGCGGCGACGCTCGTCGCTGCGGGATCGAGACAGCTTCGGGGCCTGGTTCGATCGGATCGTGATCAACGCCTGCCGCGACCAGCTCCGGCGGCGACAGCGCCAGCGGGTGCGGGCGATTGCCCTCCAGGCGGAGTGGATCGAAGGTGCCACCCGGGCATCGGACGACGAGACAGGAGTCGACCGAGCCCTCGACGCGCTCGACCCGGAGCACCGCGTCGTGGTCGTGCTGCGCTACTGGGCCGACCTGCCGCTCGATGGGATCGCCGAGCGCGTTGGCGTCCCGACCGGCACGGTGAAGTCGCGCCTGCACTACGCGCTCCGCGCAATGCGTGAGAGCCTGGAGGCGAGCCGTGGATGAGCATGAGCTGGAGTCGCGCCTCCGCGCCCGGCTCCACGCGCGCTTCGACCGGGCCGAGGTTCCGGTCGAGCTGCGCGATCGCGTGGCCGAGTCGATGCGCGCCGGTGTCCGACCCGTCCACCGCGACGTCGGCCGGGCGCCCTTCGCTCTCGCGGCGGTGCTCGTGGTGGCGGTGGCCCTTGCGGTTGGTGGCCCGCTCCGGAGCATGATCGGTCCCGCCATCTCGCCGACGCCGACGGCCTCGGCCAGCCCGGCGGTCTTGCCCAGCTCCAGCCCGGCTCCCAGCTCGAGCCCGACGGCCAGCCCAGCGCCGACGGCGGTCCTGCCGAGCGGTTCTGTGCCGCCGGTTTCCGCCTCGACGTGGACGGGCCTGTCGATCCAGGCGCTCCCCGATGGGCCGGCAGGCGTCTCCGACGTCGTTGGCTGGTCGGGCGGCTACCTGGCCCTCGGCCACGCGAGTGATACGACACCTCTGCCGGCCTGGCTCTCGCGCGACGGACGGAGCTGGGTGGCGCTGCCCGCCGACACCTTTGGGGTCGCTTCGCTGGTCTCGGCGGCCAGCTGGGGCGGTGGGCTGATCGTTGCCACGACCGACGCGACGGGAACCGAGGCTGTTCGCATCTCGCACGATGGCCTGAGCTGGTCGACCGCGGCCACACCACTGCTCCGCGTCGGAAGAGATGGGTCTATCACCGGAAACGGGACAGGGCTTGTTGCCTGCCTCGATGACCCGCAAGTGATGGTTGCGTTCTCGGCGGACGGCTTCTCCTGGGACCCGATCACGATCCCAGGCACCAACAGGTGGAGCTGCCAGGCCGTGGCAGCCTTCGGCCAGACCTTCGTCATCGTCGGCTATGTGGGCGGGCAGGACCCGAGCACGCCGGCCACCCCGGTCGCCTGGTGGTCGACCGACGGGCGGCACTGGACGCGGGCGACCGTCCAGGCGCAGCCCGAAGATGGCTTCGTCAGGCTTGCCGGCGGATCAGAAGGTCTGGTCGCCATCAGCACCCAGCCCGGCTACACGCCCGGCACGGCGCACTTCTGGACGTCGACCGACGGCCGGACATGGAAGCTGAGCACGGCCGACCCGCTCGGCATCCTCGAGGCGGGCGAGGGCGTCGGCGGCGCGAATGGGACGTTCGTCGGCGACGGGAACCGCCTTCTCGTCTACAGCAATCGTGGGGTGGACCAGCCGATCGAGTACTGGGCTTCGCTCGACGGCAGTCACTGGACGAAGCTCGCCCTGTCCGGCGACACGAACGCGGCGCTTACTCGGCCTGCGCCCTTCTTGCTCCACGACGGCGTGTTCTTCGCGGGCGACCAGGGCTCCGCCGTGGGCCAGGCCACGCCGTAGGGACCAGCGCAGGCGCCTCGGGTGCGACCTCACCGGCCGATCATGACCTTGGCAGCCTTGGAGAAATCGACGCCCGGCTGGCTCGTTGCATAGCGACTCGAGCAGCTCGCGAGGCCAGGCGGCGTCATCCGGCCAGGGCCAGGCGCGCACCGGTTCTTCGGCCGAAGACCCGCCCGGAAGCCCTTGACAGTTGACTTAGTGAGTGCTAAGTTACCGTGCATGAGCGCCGGTAACTCCGTCAAGGGCTACATGCGACTGAAGGCCGAGGAGCGCCGCGACGAGATCGTCGCCGCGGCCAGAGCGGAGTTCGCCCGGGGCGGTTATGCGGCGACCTCAACGCAGGGGATTGCACGCCGGGTGGGTGTCTCCCAGCCCTACGTGTTCCAGCTCTTCGGGACGAAGAAGGAGCTCTTCCTCGCGGCCGTCCGCGACTGCTTCGCGCGGACCTCGCGGCGCTTCGAGGAGGCCGCCCGGAAGGCGCGGGCGGAGGGGTGCGGCCCCGAACAGGTGCTCGAGCGGATGGGAGCGGCCTACATCGAGCTGGTCCTCGCCGACCGCGACCTCCTGCGCCTCCAGCTGCATGCCTACGCTGCCGCAGCCGATCCCGAGATCGGGCCGGTCGTCCGCGAGGAGTTCTTCCGCCTCTGGCACACCGTCGCGCGCGTGGCTGGTGTCGAGCCCATCCAGCTCCACGACTGGTTTGCCCAGGGCATGTTGATCAACGTGATCGCGAGCATCAGCGAGGCCCGGACCGCCGAAGAAGTCAAGGTCCTGTTGTGCGGAGGTGTGTCCGCGGTCACCTGACAGCGTCCCCCTTTTTTGCCTCGCCAACTTAGTGAGTGCTAAGTCATGCCGACTCCGGCGCCCTCGAACTCGTCGCGAGGACGGAGAGCCGGACGAAGCCCGGAACCCTGCCACCCCGAAGCCCCTCACCCCAGCTGCAGGAGACCTCGATGACCCGCCGCACCTCAGCACTCTGGACCTTCGCCATCACCGCGCTGGCCCTCTTCATGGTGAGCCTGGACAACCTGGTCGTGACCATGGCCCTGCCGGTCATCCGCCACGACCTGCACGCCTCGCTCTCTGATCTCGAGTGGACGGTCAACGCCTACACCCTCACCTTCGCCTCCCTGCTCCTCCTGGGCGCGGCTCTCGGCGACCGTTTCGGACGGCGCCGTGTCTTCACCCTGGGCCTGGTCATCTTCACCCTCGGCTCGGCGGCGGCCGCCCTCTCGACGAGCAGCGGCGCGCTGATCCTCGCCCGCGCCGCGCAGGGCTTGGGCGGCGCGCTCATCACCCCGCTCAGCCTGACCATCCTGTCCGAGGCCATCCCACGCGCTCGCCGGCCCCTCGCGCTGGGTGCCTGGGGCGGCATCTCTGGCCTGGCGATCGCCATCGGGCCGGTGGTCGGGGGCGCGATCACCCAGGGCGTCTCCTGGCACTGGATCTTCTGGCTCAACGTCCCACTCGGGATCGTGGCCGTGACGCTCTCCGTCCTTCGCCTGCGGGAGAGCGTCGGTCCCGGCCGCTCGCTCGACCTGCCCGGCGTCGCGCTGGCGGGCGGTGGCCTGGTCGGCATCGTGTGGGGCGTCACCCACGGCAACGGGCGAGGGTGGGCCGACCCCCAGATCCTCGGCAGCATCGCCGTCGGGGTGGTGCTCGTCCTTGTCTTCATCTGGTGGGAGGCCCGGGCTGGCGAGCCGATGCTCCCGCTCGGGCTCTTCCGCCGGCGCGCCTCGGTCGTGGCCAACGCCAGCTCGTTCCTGATGTCGTTCGGGATGTTCGGCTCGATCTTCCTGCTCTCACAGTTCTTCCAGGTCGTGCAGGGCCTCGACCCGTTCCAGGCCGGCCTGCGCGTCCTCCCCTGGACGGCGACGCCCATCTTCGTCGCTCCCCTCGCCGGCCTGGCCTCCGTCCGCATCAGCTCGCGCTGGATCCTGGCGACCGGCCTGGCGCTGATGGCCGGGGGCCTCGCCTGGATCGCGGCGATCGGTGGCGTCGGCACGCCCTACGCCTCCCTCGTCCCGGCGTTCGTCGTGAGCGGCGCGGGCATGGGCCTCTTCTTCGCCCCGATCGCCAACGTGGTCCTCTCGGCGGTCCCGCGCGAGGACGAGGGCAAGGCGTCCGGGGCCAACAACACGATCCGCGAACTCGGCGGCGTCTTCGGGGTGGCCGTCCTGGCGGCGATCTTCGCCGGCCGCGGCTCATACCTGTCGCCGCGGCTCTATGTCGACGGCCTCGTGCCGGCGGTCTTCGCCGGGGCGGCGTTCGTGGCGGTGGCGGCGCTCGTTGCGATCGCGCTGCCCACGATCAGCGCCACCCGGAGCGGAATCGAGCGAGCCGACGGACGCTCCATGGGCGAGCCGGTCCGCCGGCTCGGCGAGGCAGCCGGCGAGGGAGCCGAGCTGGCGGCCTGCCTCGAGGCTTGACCTCCGCCGGTTGAGCGGTATCCTAGGCAATACCGCTCACGAGGTACACTGAATGGCAAAGCTGTACTACACCCCCCGCGAGGCCGCCGAGATCCTCGCCATCAGCGATGACGCGGTCCTCGATCTCATCAACCGGCGGGACATGCCTGGGCTGCGCATTTCGCCGCGGATCACCCGAATCCCAATCGCCGCCTTCGACCGCTGGCGCGAGGGATACCGACCCCGCCGGCGACGTGTCTCCGTCGCCCCGGCCCGCCGTCGGCTTGAGGTCGGCGCCGACGAGCAGCTTCCCGACCCACGCGAACTGGTCGCTCGTTGATCGCCAGCGCTGACGCGCTGCTGACGTACCTCGCCGACCTGGTCGAGCAGATCGAGCGGCTCGCGGTGACGGTTCTGCCACCGAATGACGCCGACGAGATCGAGTTGGGCCGGGAGGACGACGGCTCGCTCGTCATCGACCTGGAGTGCCGTCCGCCACTCGCGCGGCGATCTGCCGACGTCGAGATCGAGGTCTTCGAGCGCTGGCGCCCGAGCGGGCGCGATCAGTTCGAGCGAGTCGACTACAAGTTCGAGATCCGCCATCACGAGCTGGGCTATCGACGGGCGTTCCATCGCCACGACGCCGAGCGCTTCCTCCGGGCCTTCGACGTCGCAACGCACGAGCATTGCGAGGCCACCCCCGGGTATGCCACCTGCGCCCACTACTTCGGCGACCCTGTGGCAGATGCCAGCGCTGGTTTCCGCCGCGTCTACGAGCTGTGGCTGACGGACGAGAAGCCCGACTGCTCCGCTCTGCTCTGTCTCGGTTGAGCGCTTGGCCGCTTCACTCCACGGCACGCTGTTATGCGTGGGCGCCCTGTTCCCATCGTCGCTGCCGGAGTTCCAGGCCGTCTTTCCTGACGACGCGGCATGCCGGCGTTACCTCGTCGAGCGCCGTTGGCCCGTCGGCTTCCGTTGCCCGGCCTGGAGGCACGACGCCGCCTGGGAACGAAGTGGGTTGCGGTTCCTATGCCGCGGCTGCCGGCGGGAGACCTCCATCACGGCCGGCACTGTCCTCCACGGCTCCCACCTGCCGTTGCTGACCTGGTTCTGGGCGGCCTACCTGGTTGCGACGCTGCCGGGCCTGAATGCACTCACGCTGTGGCGGACCCTTTGGGATTGGGAGCCACAAGACTGCCTGGACGCTACTCGATCGGCTTCGGGCCGCCATGTCGGCACTCGACCTGCCCCAGCCCATCGGCACCGTCGAGGCCGATGAGACAGCAGTCGGCGGGTACCAGCCTGGGCGACGCGGCTTCGCGGGCGCGAACAAGACGACGGTGCTCGCAGATGATCCTTCGCCGGGACCCGCCACGCAGCGTCCATGCCGCGCACTTCGGCCCTCCCGGCGGTCGGGATCGGCAGGCCGGTCAGGCAGATTGCCCCGGGGAACGGCAGCTCCCACTGGGCAGAATGTCTCGGGCCCGCTCGATGCCGGATCCCCGGCGAAACCGACGTCCGGTCAACCCCTCCGGACGACACCTTTCCGACCGTTCTTCGGCTTGAGTAGCGCGGAATCAGGCCGAAGCTCGGTCAGGAATGGGGTTTGGAGCGGGAGACGGGACTCGAACCCGCGACATTCTGCTTGGGAAGCAAGGACTCGTGGCCCTCTGCCCAAGCCCGATCCTGACGATGCATCGACCCTACCGTACCCGGGGAGCGGGAGTCAAGGCGGGATCTCGAAGGATCGATCAGCATGCCTTCGATCGCCACGATCCCAACCCGCTTGCGCGGTGGCGCGAGCCCCCGATCGTGGAGCTTCGGCGCTTCAACTGCACCGACCGTTGATCGAACAGGACCCATCCGTCCCAACCTTCTGTCTCATCTGGTACCTGCCGTGGGGCGGCCCGGAACTGGCGATTGCGACCGGACGCGAGTCCTCGTTGAAGGTGGCCAGATGTCAAGGGTGCCAGGCGTCGGCGGGATGATGTCGACGCAGTGGAGGAAGCGGATTGATGGCTTTGCTCCCTTCTCGAGAGGCACTTCGCCCGAGTGCGGCGGGTGGTGGGCGCCCAAGGCAGACCGCCGGGTGGCCGCCTTGTCCGACAACGGAAGCCCATGGGCGATGCCGGCGACCGCCAGTTCGGAACCGGCCTCAGCGACTGATCCGTTCGCTTGTGGTGACGCGAGTGAATCCTTTCGCGGGATTCGCGAAACATCCTTTCGCGGCGCCGTACCGGCGATAGCACGGGGTGCCGCCAAGGGGGCCGTTCCTTGTTCGGCAGGAGGTGTTGTTTCTATTGGCTTCCCGGAAGCTCCGGGGGGTCCCGGGGCGACGCTTTGGGCTCGTCACTCGCCTTTACAGAGCAGCACAGTCACCGAGTTTCCTGTCAGGCTAGCACGCGCGTACAGCTCGCCTGAACGCCGACTCCAGGGGGAACGAGCGAGTAGGACGAGCGGTCAGTTCGACTGCCGTGGGGCAAGCTCGGGCGCGCCCCGTGGGGCGACCTCGATGTGCACCCCGATCGCCAGGCGCGCGTCGGGCATACCCCTGGGCACCCACAGCGGGGAGCGATGCACGTCGACCTCGGTGCGCAGTTGGGCACGCCCGGAGAGCCAGGTCTCGAGCCGGAGCGCCTCGGGCAGGTGGGAGGCGTCGATGCTGGGGTCGAGCGCCATGCTCAGGATGAAGCGGACGTTCTCCGCGGCGCTGTTGGCGATGTGCTGCAGGTCGAACGGCTGATGCAGCCTGCCGAACCGGGGGTCGGCGGCGAGCTCCTTGTGCGCTGGCGCATAGTCGGCCTGCCCGTACAGGTAGAAGGCTCGCGCCCAGCGGAAGTGGGCGTCGGTCAGGTCGTAGAAGTGGTGGAGCAGGGCCCACTGGGCGGCGACGATCGCGTAGGCTCGCGGCCCGTCCACCTGCGCGCCGGGATCCTCGGGGCCGACGACCTCGACCAGGCGCCGGCGCAGCTCGGTCTCGTGGAGCGCCCCATCGCGCACGCTGGCGAGCAGCTCGTCGACAAGGATCTCCTTCGCGCGGGCGGGTGCGCCCGGCCGTGTCAGATCGCGGACCAGCTTCCGTGCCCACGCCGTGCCCCGAAACGTCCGAGCGTCCCGGCTGGCCTGGCAGTAGGTCTCCAGGCAGCGCCTGACCTGGCGGACGGGGATGTAGTCTTCACCCCACAGGAGCCAGACGAAGACCGGGATATTCGTCAGTGCCCGGATCGTCTGGGTCTGTCGGTGATGCTGCAGGAGGCTGAGAAGGAGCTGGCGCTGCTCCTCGGGCCAACGACGGTCGACCCCCTTCCCGCGGCTCCTGCCGATCGCCCGCGCCTGGTCGAGCAGCCCGATGGTCACCCAGCGTTCGACGAGCTTCGCGCTGATGCGGTAGCCGTGCCGGCGTGCCTCGGCGACGAGCTGCGCCTGTGTGTAGCTCGCTTCCATCGCCCGTTACAACTCCTCGCGGTTCCGCCGTAGACGGTGGCTGTGGCCGCGCTGGAATCAAGGGTACGCACTGGCCGAGGGTCGGCCGGGTGCACTATTGGGGAGGATCGGCGATGTGCCCGATCTGCATGTCCGTCATCTCGACGAGCGAGGGCGAGCTCATCTCGCACCTGCTCGCCAAACACCCCAGCGAGTCGGCCGCGCTGGGGCTCGCGCTGAGCCTCGCCAACATCGCCTTGGCGAAGTGAACCGCCCTGGGTTTCGTGGAGACCCTGACGGTTGGGATCAGGCGGCGGGACTCACCTCCGATCTGGCATGGTAGGCGGCCTCGAACTCGGCGGGCGGCAGGTAGCCGCAGGCCTCGTGGAGCCG
>JAJYJR010000184.1:0-2189 GCA_021789355.1 Chloroflexota bacterium
CGTCCGACCTGGCCCGTCGTGTCGGCGAGCTGGCCGGCCGAGCCAATCACGAGGACGTAGTTGATGTCGCTGTCGTTGAGGGCGCGGCCCGGCGGGACGATGACGTCATCCTCACATCAAATGAGACGGGTGCGGCTCCCCTGGAGTGACGGCGTCGCCGCTCTGATCTGAGGACCTGACGGCTTCCCGAGGCGCAGCATCCACCACTTCTGCTTGTGGTTTGGCTTGCCTCTCTGTAGTGAATGGTAGCTACAGAGAGGAGCTACGATGCCCTGCATCGCCCGCCGAGCCAGACCATTGGTGCTCCACGGCACCTTGACGACGTTCCGGCGCCGCTGCGGCAAGCCGGGTTGTCGGTGCGCGAGCGGCGAGCCGCACGAGAGCCCGGCGCTCACCTACACCGAGGAAGGCCGCACCAAGACCCTCACGTTGAGCGCCACCGAAGTGGTCGAGGTGAGGGCCGCCCTCGCCCGCTACGAGTCGGCGAGGGCGGATCTCGAAGCTCAAGCGAAAGAGGGGATTGCCGCTCTCCGCGCCCGCAGAGGAGACCGGACGTGAGCAGGCCGGCAGAGCCGAGCGGCCACTTCGCCTCCTCGCGGGCGTGCGTCGAAGAGGTGCTCAAGTGGCTCGAGGGGTCCGACGCCCAAGCGCTCGCCCACGCAGAGCTCGAAGATGAACTCGATTGCCGTGGCCGGGAACTGCTGCGGCGGATGCTCCAGGACCACCTCTCCTTGCGGGCCCACGAGGAGATCCGCCTCGAGTCCGTGGTCGACTCCGACGAGGTTACCCACGGGGCGGTCGAGGCCGGCCACCGCCGCCCGCTCGCGACGATCTTCGGTCCGGTCGACGTCGAGCGCCTCGCCTACCGCCACCGGGGCCACCCCAACCTGTGTCCGGCCGACGGACTGCTGAACCTGCCAGAGCAGCGCCACTCCCACGGGCTGCGCCGTCTGGCCGCGATCGAGTCCTCCCGGGGGTCTTTCGAGGAGGCCGCTGCGGCACTCGAGCGAGCGACCGGCCAGCACCTGGGCAAGCGGCAGGTGGAGAGCCTCTCTGCACGCGCGGCCACCGACGTCGAGGAGTTCTACGCGGCGAGAGCACCCACGGAGGCCGAGGAGGACGACGTGCTGGTGATCTCGGCCGACGGCAAGGGCATCGTCATGCGGCCCGACTCGCTCCGGCAGGCCACGGCCAAGGCGGCCGCAGCGGCCACGACCAAGCTCACCACCCGTCTTTCCAAGGGCGAGAAGCGCAATCGCAAGCGCCTGGCCGAGGTCGGTGCCGTCTATGACATCACCCCTGTGCCGCGCAGCCCGAATGACGTCATGACGTCCAAGGCGGGCGAAGATCCTCCCCCCGAGGCGCCGAAGGCGAAGAACAAGCGGGTCACGGCGAGCGTTGTCGACGACGCTGCCGAGGTGGTCGGGCGTCTCTTCGACGAGGCGGAGCGACGCGACCCCGATCACAAGCGCAGGTGGATAGGGCTCGTCGACGGCAACAACCACCAGATCGACCGCATCGGTGCCGAAGCGAAGGCACGAGGGATCGACGTACCGATCGTCATCGACCTCGTCCACGTGATCGAGTACCTGTGGGGCGCGGCGTGGTGCTTCTTCTCCGAAGGCGACACGGCCGCAGAGGACTGGGTACGTGACAGGGTGCTCGCCGTGCTGGAGGGCCACGCCCGCGAGGTCGCCTCCGGCATCCGCAGGCGGGCGACGGCAGAGCGATTGGCCAAGGCCAAGCGCAACAAGGCCGATGAGGCGGCCAGGTACCTCAAGAACAAGGCTCCCTACCTCGACTACCCGACAGCGCTGTCCGCCGGCTGGCCGATCGCGACCGGCGTGATCGAAGGAGCCTGCCGCTACCTCGTGGCCGACCGGATGGACATCACCGGCGCACGCTGGAGCGTCGACGGCGCGGAGGCGATCCTCAAGTTGCGAGCGGTCCGCGCCAACGACGACTTCGACAACTACTGGCGCTTCCATCTCGATCATGAGCGCCAGCGCGTCCACCAGTCGCGCTACATCGAGGGGCTCATCCCGCTCGCCGCATAGTCACTCCAGGGGAGCCGCACCCGTCAGATTTGGGTGTCCCCCGTTTGGGAGCGCGGTCGCGTCATTGTTATAAGGCCGTCCAGCACAATGGCTGGCGGGCATGTTCCTCGCTGGAGCTGACCGCGTAGACCG
>JAJYJR010000184.1:2199-9749 GCA_021789355.1 Chloroflexota bacterium
TCCAGGGGAGCCGCACCCATTTCTTTCTTTTTGGTGTCGACGCTGATCACCGGCTGGCCGGCCGCCACGAAGGTCTGGGCTTGGCCGTGCAGGTAACGGAACTGGCCGTCACGATCAGGATGGGAGGCGCCTTCTTTGACCTTGGCCGGGCTCTGCAGCGAGTACCCCATCTGTTTGAGCAGCCGGCCCACCGTGTCCTCCGAGGCCCGATAGCCTTGGGGGACCAGATCGGCGGTCAGCTTGGCCACCGACTTGGATGTCCAGCGCAGAAGCGACATCGGATTCCCCCTGGTCTCGGGGTTCACCAGCGCATCGAGCGCCTCGATCAGCCCCGGCTGGGTGTCAGCCAGCCGCTTCGGTCCCGCACCAGCCGCCCGCACCCGATCCGAAGGCTCCACCCCGGTCTTGACTTCTTTCATGCCGGCGATCACCGTGGAACGGCTCGCCCCCGACGCCTCGGTCACCCGGGCCTGGCCGCCCCGACCCAGCATCTCCGCCGACGCCCCCAGCAGGATCCGACGCTGACGCTCATCCAACAGTGGAGACATCACCTCGAAGAATCGCGCGAGACCCTCCGGCCTGACCTCCACACCATCAGCTTACCTCGCGCGAATAATCATGCGAGGGACCCTTAGCGCCGTGCAGCTGGGACGCGGCACCACCGACGAGCACGTAGTCCACCCCGTGGCGGTTGAGACATTCCGCCACCGCGGCGATCTGAGCGTCCGACATCGGTACGTCTGGGTCGGCGTCGTCACGCCCGGCCTGACCCGGTTGATGTCGTCGTCTTTGGGCCGTGGCGCGTTGACGGAGCTCCTGTCCCACCTCGGCTGCCGCCGTCACCGCATCGAGTTCCCGGTGCTCGACGCAGCGCTCGCCATCCACCTCTACCGGCCAAGCGCAAGGGCCGTTATTGGTCGGGAACCGACAGTGAGCGTTGGTCATCGACGAGCGGCGACCCTGGCCTGTTCCCGAGCCCACCGCTTCCGCTCGGCCGCCGGCCGGGTGGCCTCCCACTCATCGACTGCTTGTCGTTGGCTGTCAGGCGGCTCGAGGCGCATCCGCAACTCCAGACCTGCAGCCTCGAGCAGGCGCATCAGGGTCGGTAGCGTCGGCTGGCGGTGCCCGTTCTCGTACGCCGAGATCAGAGTCTGCGCCACTCCCGCCCGCACCGCGAGGTCGGTCTGGGTCAGCCCCGCCTTTACCCTTGCCAGGCGTAAGAGATCACCCGCTACCCGCTCCGAAGCCGTCCTCTCGTCCACACCTACTAGTATACGCAATCGCGTATAGACGCGCCCCATAATCCGCGCCCCCGAATTACACCACGCCACTGCCACGTATCGCCGGCAGTGGGACAGGTTGCCACTGCTCCGCGATGATCGACAGCCGGCGAGACGCGGGCCACGGCGTTGATGCACAGCCTGCGGACTCATGCCCAGGGCCGTCGCGATCTGGGCCCATGTCCAACCGGCCTCCCGCGCCTGGCGCACTTGGTCTCTTCACAGACCTGCGCAGCATCCCGCAACGACAGCACACCGAAGAACCCAAGCTCTGGGTCCTCGTCGGCGGCCAAGCCGACCGGGCGAAGGCTTCGCTCCGTTGCGACGGCAACTCCTGGCACCCTAGAGAGCTGAAGTCCTAGCCGCCGACGGGGCTCTGCTTCCCCTTCCGATCTGTCCGTTCTGCACCGCCGCGATCGTTGTCCGAGCGGACGGGATGCGACGCAGGCATTTCGTTTCTATTCGTTGGCTGCTGCTATCGCGGGTCGCGGTATGCGGGGGGCGCTCATCAGTCTCGTGAGGATCGCAGCTATCGTCAGTACGCCTGCTAGTCCGACAAGTGCGTTTTCGAACGCGTTGTTGTAGCCGTCGCGTGAGAGAGTGTTGAAGAAGATCACGCCGACGACTGCCACACCGAGTGAGTTCCCGATCTGCTGCATGGTCGACAGGGTTCCAGAGACCATGCCGGCTCGTTCTGGATCGGCGAAGGATAGGACGGTGGCGGTGAGGGGAGTGATCCAGAAACCCTGGCCGGCTCCCACCAGGATGAGCCCTGGTGCAAGCATGGCGATGTTGTGCGCTCCTGTGGTGCTCGACACCGCCCAGAGCAAGGCCAGGTTCCCGGCTGCGACTGTCAGTGTGCCGGCCAGTATCAGGTCCCGACCGAATCGGGCGGTGAGGCGTGGTGCTCGTAGGGAAGCAAGAAGGTAGGCGCCGGCGAGGATGGCGAAGACCAGCCCGGAGTCGAGCGGGCTGAGACCTCTGCCGTCTTGTAGGTATAGGGCCAGCACTAAGAAGAACGATGCTTGGCTGCACCAGCAGACCATCTGAGTCGCCAGTCCCGCACGGAGCCTGCGTTCTTTGAAGACCGCGGGATGCAGAAGCGGGGACCCGCCTGACCGTGCCAGTCGTAGCTGGTGCGCGGCGAGCGCGGCGATGATGACGGGACAGCAGGCGAGGCTGACCCAGGTCCAGGTGGGCCAGGCCAGTTGGCGACCCTCGACGAGGGGAAGGACCAGGGCGGTCAGCCCGGCGGTGCACAGCAGTACCCCTAGCAGGTCCACCCGGGCGGCCTGCTGGGTCTTGGATTCGGGAACCACCCGGGGCGCCAGGACTAGGGCCCCGACTCCTATAGGGAGGTTGATCAGGAAGATCGCTCGCCATCCGCCGCTTGCGATGTTCGCGTCGATGAGTGCACCGCCGATGATCTGGCCGCACACGGCGCCCAAACCCATGACCACACCGTAGATGGTGATGGCCCGAACCCGGGGCGGTCCTGCATAGAGCACCCCTATCAACGAGAGGACGTTGGGACTGATCATGGCCGCCCCGATGCCCTGCAGGATCCGTGCGCCTACGAGCACTGCGGCATCGGGAGCGAATCCGCACAGGGCTGAGGAAGCGATGAACAGGGCTACGCCGCCAGAGAATGTTCGCCGTCGGCCGAAGCGATCGCCAAGTCGACCGCCGGTAATGAGCAACACTGCGAAGGCCAGCCCGTAGCCGGTGATCACCCACTCCAGCGCGCTCGCCGACGTGTGAAGGTTTCGCTGGATCGAAGGCAGAGCGACGTTGACGATGAAGAAGTCCAAGACGATCAGGAATGTGCCGACCATGAGCACCGGCAGCGGACGCCAATCGAGGCTTGCTGCTCCCGCAGGTCCGGCGTGCTCGTGACCGACAGCCTGCGCCCGACCTGCCTTGTTGGTGGTGGTCATCGGGCTACCGCCAAATGACCGATCGAGGAGTTCACGCCGAGAACGAACTGGTAGTCGACGTCGATCCGACCGTCGGAGGAGAGCAGAAACAGGTTCATGCCCGCGTCGGCGAGTGCGCCGCCTTGAGCATTGACCAGCTCCCAGCGAAACAGGGCACAGCTGTGGTGCGACAGCGCCCCGCCGCTTTGGAACCGGTAGCGTCCCGAGGCAATGAACTCGTCATTGACCTTGGCGATGTGGTCGATGATGGCGTCTACGCCGTCGAACTCGTCGCTCTGGGTGACGACAGTTCCGTTTCGGGAATACAGAGCGGTGAGAGCGGTGGACCGCTGCTGCGGATCGGGTTCGTTCCAAGCCGCCACGTAACGTTCCACCAGACCGACGAGCCGTTCAGCTTCCAATGTGGTCCTCCTCCGTATTCGTGTCACCCTCAGCCTGGACACGAAACGGTCTGACAGCAATACCCTGCAGGGAATAGCGGAGCGTTCGAAGATTCGGTTATGATTGAGGGCACGATGTCGGTAGGCCTAGTAGATCTTCCATTCGGAGAAGAACTGCGCCGGTGGCGTCTGCTGCGCCACATGAGCCAGCTCGACCTGGCACTTAGGGCCGGGACGACCCAGCGCTACCTCAGCTACATCGAGCAAGGACGATCCGTTCCCGGTCGTTCCATGGTCGTGCGCCTAGTGGAGTCATTGGACGTTCCGCTACGGGCGCGAAACGCTCTCATGCGCCGAGCGGGATACATGCCTGCCTACGCCGAACGCACCTTCGACGACGAAGACCTTAGGGCCGTGCGTGAAGCCCTCGAATCGGTGCTCAATGGACACGAGCCCTATCCGGCCATGATCGTGAACCGTGGGGGGGATCTGGTCAGCGCCAATACGGCGTGCTCCGTCTTCTTCGAGGACGTGGCCGAGGACTTGCTGACCCCTCCGATCAACACTCGCCGCCTAGCGCTCCACCCCGGCGGACTCGCCCAACGCATCACCAACTTTGCTAACTGGGCACCACACGTCACAGAGAGCCTGCGCCGCGAATGCGCACGCAACCCCGACCCAAGCCTCGACGCTCAGCTTGAGGAGCTCGACGGCTACCTCGCCTCCGTCCCTGCGGTCGATAACTACCTCGGCTTCGCCGTCCCGATGGAACTGGCCACAGGTGACGGCACGCTGAGACTGATCACGACCCTCGCCGCATTCGCGAACGCGACCGACGTCGTCCTGTCAGAGATTCGCCTCGAGGCTTTCCTGCCCGCCGACGAAGAGACCGCCACCACTCTGAGACGCCGGGCCGCGTCACCTCGAAGCGGTTCGGGACGATTCCGGGGCCGAAAGATCGCTCAGCCAGCCCGACCATCCTGAACCCGGTATCGAGACTCGACGAGCGCGAACCGGACGGTGCGTGACCTGTCTTCACGGCTGCGATGGGGTCGCTGCCGAGAGGCGTCGTGGCGTATGGCGCTGGAGAAGCTCGCCCCGAACGTTCGATCAACCCGTCAGATTATCGCCCTGCCCGATCGCCCCGTCGCGGGGACCGGGATCAAGTGGAAGCGGCGCCTTCGGGGTCAGCTCGGCCCCTATTGGTGGAAGGCCGGGTGGTGCAGTTTGGAGGTTGGCGGTGACGGCATCCTCGACAAGAATAAGGTGAAGTCAACGTCCGCTTCCTCTCGCGCCTGCAGCTCGAGCCAATCGGAGCTTTCAGGACGCAGGCCGACTTGGTCGTCCGCCCCGAGCCGTTGACAGCAAAGTGAGTTGGCTTCCTATTGGGCCTCGTTGACACTCTGCACCCGGAATGTCATCCGGGTGCAAGCCATCTCCTGCTCGAGCCGCCAGGTTGCACCGTTGTCTCGTGACACTTCGCCCCGCCAGCGGAAGCTGGTCTCGGTGATGTCGAAGAAGGTCCAGCGTTGCAAGCGACTCCCGTCGAGGGTGGCTCCCTCCTGAACGAGCTCGCGCCGATCTGACGACCGACGAGGGAGCTGAACTCGCCGGCGGCAGGCATCATCCAGGTGGATCGCCAGGCATCGATCGACGAGTCGTAGCAGCGGTAAGTGCTGCCGTACTGGTCAACGGTCGCCCCTCTGGGAAACAAGACATCTTGGACGCCGAGCCCGCCAAAGATCCAACCGAAGTGCCACTCACCCGCCACGCGAGTTGCGAGACCGTCCCCGCCGTAGGTGGTGTTGTCGACTGTCCACGATCCGATAAGCGGTGAGTAGGGACATTGAACATGAGCGGCGTTGAGGAGCTCTCGGCCGCTGGCGGCTAGCAAACTGAAAGGATCTTGCACGGGTGGCTCCTCTAATCGTCAGTTCTGACTTCTGCCGATCCGGGGGATACGTCAGCTTCGGCGAGACCTTCGGGCATCCTCGAGCGTGCCTCGCCGAGCTGAACCGCTGCGCGGCGGTGCACGCAGCCGATGGCGTCGACAGTCTACCCTGCACCTGCCGGAACAGATGCGGAGCAGGCATCTAAATCCGCTCGTTCGCGGCGTCGTAGCGACTGTTCACCGTCACGGCGGGGGCAGAAGCGAGGCGATCCATCGACTCTCAATTCTGCCTGGGTTGTCGCTCCAAGGCTTGAAGATCAATGCGCGATCGGCCGCCAGGTTCACTCGACATACAGTGGGAACATGCCCGAAGCATCATGGGTGCGGCGAGGCGACGGCCTTGATGTAGCGGGCGTCGACTGCACCGGGGGCTGCCCTTGCTTTGACGTTCCTGAGGAAGAGCAGAGCCATGTCTTCGTCGCCGTCCGGCGCGGCGCGTTCGTACGCCGAGTCGAGGGACGCGAGGTGCTTCTCGACAGCACCGTCGCCTACCTGAGCATGCCGGGCACGGTCGAGGAGTTCGCCCACCCGGTCGCAGGCGGTGACGCCTGCACGGTCATCGCGTTGTCGCCCTCGCTTCTCGGCCAATTGGCAGGCGGTGACCCGTTCCTCTCTGTTCCTGCGCTGCCGATGGACGTCTCGGCGGAGATCGCCGCTCGGCGGCTGAACTCGCTGGCGGGTGGCGAGGACTCAGCCGGTCTGGTGACCGAACTTGCCGTGCGGCTGATCGCGACCGTGCTCGCCCGATGCCTGCCTGAGCGGTCGCCAGCGGAAGACCCACTACCGCTCTCGCCCGACGGCGGTTTGTCCAAGAGGCGAGCATCTTGCTGGTCGGCGAGCCGCGCATCGGACTTGTCGAGCTTGCCCGCCGGGTCGGCTGCTCAGCCCACCACCTGAGCCGGGCATTCAGCGAGGTGACCGGTGCGGGCGTCAGCCGCTACCGCACCCGGATCCGAGTCGGCCGAGCCCTAGATCGCGTAGCCGAAGGCGAGAGCGATCTCTCCCTGCTCGCCCATGAGCTCGGCTTCTCTGACCATGCGCACCTCACGCGACCAGTCCGAGCGGTCACCGGATCCACCCCGAGCCGATGGCGGACGCTCCTTCGGTGACCACGAGCACTGGCGAGGGCAGGCCGGAACGAGCTGCGTGACGAGAACGTCCAGCTGAGGGAGCTGTTGACGCACGCTCCGCCAGTCGCTGGTACAGAAGGGAAATCGGCGTGCAAAGAACGCGGCCGAACCCTGTCCTTCGATGATCAAAAAGTTACTCCGCTATTACCAGATCTTTCAGATCAGGGCCATCCGGGCGGGTTCGTGATCGAGGGCCCGAGCAGGCGCGCCGCCGCCCTATTCGATCTGAGAGTGGGTTCGCGCAGCACTCGACCTGTCAGGCTGGGTGATTTGCCTGGTTGCACCGCACGAAAGGCGTCGGCGTGCTCAAAGCACCATGACTTGAACGAGCGGCCAGTGCGTCCGGCAGCCGCTGCACCGTGTCGCTCACGTAAGCAGACTTGTTGACTCACACGCCCCCTCGAGCGTTTCGACCAGTGCGTCCACGAGGCGCCCAAGCTGAGCTCGGCCGGGTCCTCGACCCTCGCTACACCGGGGCTGGATACGCCACTGAGGCAGTACGGAAACTTCTGCGCTACTGCTTCGAAGACCAGACGACGTCACACCAAGCCCAGCAGTGAAACTCGGCCAATCTAGCCCCTAACGTTCAACCGAGACGCCCCAGAATCCCAGGTCGAAAAGCGCCCAGAACGCCGGCTTGGAGGCGCTTATCACCGAGAAGGCGTGCTTGCTGGAGTTACTGCACCCTGGGCGGCACCTTGGGGATGCTCCGAAGCTCCGAGCCGACGAGGATATTGGGACGCGTGGAGGACTGTTGTTAGCGGTCTGACTGTCTGAGCATCTGGGGTGCAGATTCGGCAGTGCTGTTTGCGCGGCGCGGGTTTGGCGCGAGCTGGCGGCAGGCGGTGAGGATTTGACAATTCCTGTTCGCG
>JAJYJR010000185.1 GCA_021789355.1 Chloroflexota bacterium
TCCACGGCACGGCGCCGACGCCTGCACCGGGCGTCCCGGTGAGTGCCACCGCCGGGTGTGAGTCCCCGAGGCGCATTGTGCCACCGCGCGCGACCGTGCGCGAAGGTCAGACGTCGCGCCCCGGCGGCTTGTCCCTCGGACAGGGCGGATGCTAGGCTTGGACCGCAACCGGTGCGCCCCCTTCCAGGGACCTCGGCAGACACCTGGGTCGCGCGGCGCCCGGAGCCCCAGACGCACGCGTCGTGCTCACGCCTGCCGCCTCCGAGGCCCGGGACGTGGCGTATGGGATGCGATCGTTGCGAGTCCACGCGCTCCAGGAGGTCCCGGGTGTCCTACGTCGATCGAACCGTGACCTGCGTCGACTGTGGAGTCGACTTCGTCCACTCCGGCGCAGACCAGGAGTTCTACGCGCAGAAGGGGTTCACGTCCGACCCTCGCCGCTGCCCCAGCTGTCGGGCGAGCCGGCGCGCCGCACGCGAGACCAGCGGCTACGACGTGCGCGAGATCGGGGGTCCGCGGGGATACGAGCGTGGCGGCGAACGCGCGGCCCGCGAGTACTTCGCCGTGATCTGCTCCCGGTGCGGCAACACGGCGCAGGTGCCGTTCAAGCCGAGCATGGACCGACCGGTCTACTGCTCCGACTGCTTCCGCGCGGTGCAGGCGGCGCGCTGAGCTCGCGGTGAGCCACGGGCGGTGCGCGGTGAACCGGCGGACGGACGTCCCGCTGAGCGGCCCGGCGGACCTGCAGTGAGCAAACGGGCGGACGCCCGATGAACGAGCGGTCGGACGCCGCCGCGGCGGCCGACGTGGCCGACCCGCCCGAGCGCCGGCGGGCCGGCGTGACCGGCGTCCGCGCCCTGCTGCTGGACATGGACGGCGTGGTGGTGCTGAAGGGCGCGCCGCTGCCCGGGGCGGCCGAGGCCGTGGGTGAGCTGGCCCGCCGGCGGACCCCGTTCCGGGTCCTCACCAACAGCTCGCTCTGGAGCCGGGACTCGCTGAGCGGGCTGCTGTCGCGCGCCGGGATCGAGATCGGGCCGGCCGCACTCGTCACCGCGCTCTCGGCCAGCGCCGCGCTGACCAGGCGGCGGTGGCCGGGTCGCCCGCTGTACGTGCTGGCCGCGCCCGACGCCCTCCGCGAGTTCGACGGCCAGCGGCTCCTCTCCGACGAGGAGGCGGCCGCCGGAGGCCCCGCCGCTGCCGTGGTCGTGGGCGATGCCGGCGCCGGGTTCACGTGGGCGCGCCTCAACGCCGCGTTCCGGCTGGTCCGGGGCGGCGCACGGCTCGTGGCCATGCACCGCAATCCCTGGTGGCTGACGCCGGAGGGCGTCACGCTGGACTCCGGCGCGTTCGTCCGGGCCCTGGAGTTCGCAACGGGCCGCCGCGCGCTCCTCGTCGGGAAGCCGGCGGGCGCCTTCTTCGAGGCCGCGTGCGAGTCGCTCGGCGTGACGGCGGCATCGCGGGACCCCGGCCGAGACGCGGTGCTGATGGTCGGCGACGACCTGCAGTCGGACGTCGCGGGCGCGAAGCGGGTGGGCCTGCGCGCTGCGTTCGTCCTCTCCGGCAAGCACGGCCCCGCCGACCTCACCGCAGCTCGGGCACGGGGGACAGCGTGGCTGCCCGACGTGGTGGCGCCGTCCCTGGCCGACGTGGTCGCCGCGCTAGACTAGCCGCGAGACACGTCCGGCCCGCCGCCCACCTCCGTCCGGCCCGCCGCGAAGCGATGCCTGGCAATCTCGGGTTGCACGAGGGACATCGACGATGACCACGCCGACCGCGCCGCGGATCAAGATCACCTACGCGACGCTTCGGAACGACAACGAGCAGCTGCACGCCGAGTACGAAGCCGGTCTCGACCGGGCCCGGACCGAGCTTGGCCAGACCCATCCGCTGTACGTCAACGGCCAGGCACGCGAGGGTGAGGGCACCTACGAGGATCGTTCGCCGATCGACGGGTCGCTGGTCGGGCGCTTCGCGAAGGGTACGCGCCAGGACGTGCGCGACGCGATCGCCGCGGCACGCGCGGCCTTCCCGGGCTGGAGCGGGCGGCCCTGGCAGGAGCGCGTGGCATTGCTGCGGCGCGCGGCGGACCTCATCAGCGAGCGGCAGATGGAGCTGTCCGCCCTCACCGCGATCGAGGTCGGCAAGAACCGGCTCGAGGCGCTCGGGGACGTCGAGGAGACTGCCGACCTGATCCGCTGGTACTGCGACCAGATCGAGGAGCACGGGGGTTTCGACTACCCCATGGGGAACCTGGGGGACGAGACGGTCCACACGCGCTCTGTCCTCAAGCCGTACGGCGTGTGGGCGGTCATCGCGCCGTTCAACTTCCCGGCCTCGCTCTTCGGCGGACCGGCCGGCGGCGCCCTCGTGGCGGGCAACTGCGCGGTGCTGAAGCCGGCATCGGACAGCAGCCTGATGGGCCTCAAGCTCTACGAGGTGTTCCGCGACGCGGGCATCCCCGGTGGGGTCGTCAACTTCGTCACCGGCCCGGGGTCCACCGTCGGCGCCGAGCTCGCGGAGAACCCGGGCGTCAACGGCCTCACGTTCACCGGGTCGTACGAGGTCGGGTTCGACCTCTACAAGCACTTCGCGAAGGACTACCCGAAGCCCGTCATCGTCGAGATGGGCGGCAAGAACCCAGCCATCGTCAGCCGCACGGCCGACCTGGAGGAGGCCGCCGAGGGGATCATGCGTTCGGCGTTCGGGTTCGGCGGCCAGAAGTGCTCGGCCTGCAGCCGGGTCTACGTGGAGCGCGAGGTCAAAGACGAGCTGCTGCGGATCCTGGCCGCGAAGACGAGGGCGATCTCGATCGGCGACCCGAACGACCGGCGTAACTGGCTGGGGCCGGTGGTCAACCAGGCGGCGGTCGAGAAGTACGAGCGGGCGGTCGACGAGGCGCGGCGCGACGGGACGATCGTCGCCGGCGGACAGCGGCTCAGCGGTGGCGACTACGACCACGGCTTCTTCGTGGCGCCGACGATCGTGGACGGGCTGCCGTTCGACCACCGGCTGTTCCGGGAGGAGCTGTTCGTGCCGTTCGTGGTGATCGGCGCGGTCGACTCGCTGGAGCAGGCGATCGGGCTCGCGAACGACAACGTGTACGGCCTGACCGCCGGCTTCTACGGCCGGGACCGCGACCAGGTCGACGTGTTCCTGCAGGCGATCGAGGCGGGCGTCGTGTACGTCAACCGGCGAGCGGGCGCGACCACGGGAGCCTGGCCGGGCGTCCAGCCGTTCGGTGGTTGGAAGGGCTCCGGCACGTCCGGCAAGTCGGGCGGCGGCTACTACTACGTCCAGCAGTACATGCGCGAGCAGAGCCAGACGATCGTCGACTGAGGTCGAGGGCGGATGCAGCCTCAGGCGCGTGCGCGCCAGGCGTACACGCGCGTTCCCGGCACGTCGCACCAGACGAACCCGGGGTCGCGTGGCACTGCCTCACCGGTCGCGAGCGCCCGGGCCCATCCCTGGGAGGATCCCGGAAAGCGCGCTGCGAACACCTCCGGGTAGCGCGCAACGAGCCCCCGGTTGCGCCGAGTCGCACGAACCACCCAGCATCCCCGCACCTGTGGGTCTCGTTCCGGCCAGAAGGCCACGCACGCGGAGCCGAGATCCGCAAGCTTCCGATCGAACGAGCGGGCAGACGCGCCGATGTCGGTGATGAGGTTCCAGCACTCCACCAGCACCAGCGTCGCCCGCCGGTCGTCGCGAAGACACACGTCCGCCGAGAGCGAGGGGTCGTTGCGGCGCGTGGGCATCTCGAACGAGCGGCCCCACCCGGCGTTCCGTGCGAGGCGCAGGACCAGCTCCTGAATCGCGAGATGGCCGGCGTCGACCGGCTCGTCCTGCGGGTCTCGGGAGAAGCGCACGCTGAGTTGCCGATCCAGCGCGACGGCCAGCCGCTCCCAGGTGGCGAGCGACAGCGACCCGCCGAGCCCACGCTCCAGCTCGCTGATGCCCGGCTGGCTCAACCCCGCTCGTGCCGCCAGCTCTCGCTGGGTCCAGTGGCGGCGCACCCGGGAGCCCCGAACGTCCGCCCCGAGCTCGGCCAGCAGCGCCCGCTCCCGGCGCGCGGCCTCGGCGAGCACGTGGCTGACCCTGGGCCTTGTCATATCCCCCACAGCATTGCCGGGTGGACTTACGGGGCGCTTACTGCCGGCACGGGACCCCAGGGACGTGGCTGCCGTGCCCTGCGCTCACTCCCCGAGTGCCGCAGGCCACCGGCGCCCGCACGATCGACCACCCGGCGGGAGGATGGGGGCGCCCGTGGCTGACGGCAAGCCCGGCGCCCGGAGGTGGGATGAGGGCTATCCGCCCGCAACCCCTGCTGTGATCGCTGTGGGGGATATCGACCGGGGCACGCGGAGGTGCCGGCGCGACACGCCCCGCCCGGGTCGCCCGACACGCCCCACCCGGGATGTCCGACGACAACCGCCATGTTCGACACGCCCCTGTGCCCGAGGACCCGGTGAGCGCCCCCGCCCCTTGCTACACTGGGCCTGCGTCATCCAGACTGCATAACCACTATTCATCCTGCCCGCGGCCACCGCGCCCCGACCGCCGGCACGAGCGGTGCCCTTCCGGGCGCCAGGTCCACGGAGCTCCGCATGACCGAACTCGCCCACCGGACCGCGAGCGCGCGTCCCCTCCCCCACATCGTCACGGAGCTGCCCGGGCCCAGGGCGCGCGAGCACATCGCGATCGACCACACCTACGTCACGCCCAGCCTGCCCCGCGCCTACCAGATCGTGCCGGTTCGCGGCGACGGCGTGATGGTCGAGGACATCGACGGCAACCGCTTCCTCGACTTCGCGGCCGGGATCGCCGTGAACTCGACCGGCCACAGCCACCCCGACGTGGTGGCCGCGATCGCCGAGCAGGCCGCGACCCTCCTCCACTGCGCCAGCTCCGACTACTACCTCCCTGTCTACGCGGAGGTCGCCCGCCAGCTGGATCGCGTCGCGCCGATCAGCGGCCCCACCCGCGCCTTCCTGTGCAACTCCGGCGCCGAGGCGGTGGAGGCCGCCATGAAGCTCGCCCGGTTCGCGACCGGCCGGCAGAACCTGATCGCCTTCCTCGGCGCGTTCCACGGACGCACCTACGGCGCGATGACCCTGACCGGCTCGAAGGCCAGGTACCACGCCCACTACTCGCCGCTGGTGCCCGGCGTGTACCACGTCCCATACGGCAACGCGGGGATCGACGAGCTGGAGCAGCGCGTCTTCCGGCGCCTGATGCCGGCCGAGGAGTTCGCCGCGATCTTCGTCGAGCCGATCCAGGGAGAGGGCGGCTACGTGGTCCCGGAGCCGGACTTCCTGCCGCGCCTGCGCCGCCTCTGCGACCAGCACGGGATCCTCCTCGTCGACGACGAGATCCAGTCGGGCATGGGCCGCACGGGCCAGTGGTGGGCGATCCAGCACTGGGGCGTGGAGCCGGACGTGGTGCTCACGGCCAAGGGAATCGCCTCCGGGCTGCCGCTCGGCGCGCTGGTGGCACGGTCCGAGCTGATGACGTGGCCGGCCGGCGCGCACGGGTCGACGTTCGGGGGGAATCCGGTGAGCTGCGCCGCCGCCCTGGCGACCATGCGGCTCATCGAGAACGAGTTCATGGCCAACGCCGCCGAGCGCGGGAACCAGCTGCTGGCGGGGCTGCGGCCGCTGGTCCGGAGCCATGAGCGGATCGTGCGCGACGTGCGCGGTATCGGGCTCATGATCGGCGTCGAGTTCGACGCGGCGGCGACGGCGAACGCGGTCCAGGAGGAGTGCTTCCAGCGCGGGCTGCTCGTGCTGACCGCCGGCGAAGACGTGGTGCGCATGTCGCCGGCCCTGAACCTCGCCGAGGACGAGGCCGCCGTCGGGCTGCGCATCTTCGAGCAGGCCGTGGCGGCGATCGACGCGAGAGGCTAGTCTCGCGGCGTTTCCGCGGCGTCTCCGCGGCGCGTCTCCGGCACAGGAGCAGGCATGGTCTCGAAAGTCGCCACGATGGCGGACGCCGTCCGCGACCTCGTCCGTGACGGGGACACGGTCGCCATCGAAGGGTTCACGCACCTCATCGGCTTCGCGGCCGGGCACGAGATCATCCGCCAGCGGAAGCGCGACCTCACGCTGGCGCGCCTGACCCCGGACCTGGTCTACGACCAGATGATCGGCGCGGGCGTGGCCCGCAAGCTGATCTTCAGCTGGCTCGGGAACCCGGGGGTCGGCGGGCTGCACGCCATCCGCCGGCGGGTCGAGTCGGCCGACCCGGCCCCCCTGGAGGTCGAGGAGTACAGCCATTTCGGGATGGTCTGCCGGTACGTGGCCGGAGCGTCCAACCTTCCCTTCTTCCCGCTGCGCTCCTACTACGAAACCGACCTGCCCGTCGCCAACCCGCTGATCCGACCGATCCGATCGCCCTACGGCGACGAGACGGTGTACGCGGTGCCGCCGCTCCGGCCGGACGTCACGATCGTGCACGCGCAGCGCGCCGACGCCTCCGGCGACACGCAGGTCTGGGGGCTCCTGGGCTGCCAGAAGGAGGCCGCGTTCGCCGCCGAGCGGCTGATCGTGGTCGTGGAGGAGCTGGTCGACGAGTCGGTGATCCGGGCGGACCCGAACCGGACCATCATCCCGGGGCTGCTGGTCGACGCGGTCGTGGTCGAGCCGTTCGGGGCGCATCCCTCGTACGCGCAGGGTTACTACGACCGCGACAACCGCTTCTACATCGAGTGGGAGGCGATCAGCCGGGATCCGGCGGCGCTCGACGCCTGGCTCGCCGAGTGGGTGTACGGCGTGTCGGGCCGCGCGGAGTACGTGGCGAAGCTCGGCAGGGAGCGGATAGCGTCGCTGCGGCCCGGCCCGGCGCCGTCGCAGCCGGTCGACTACGGAGCCTACCGATGAACGGGCGGACTGTGGGCGGATCGGCCGCCGCGAGCGGATCGACCGCCGCCTTCTCGAAGTCCGAGATGATGATCGCCGCCGCCGCCCGCGAGCTGGCCGGGCAGCACGTCTGTTTCGTGGGCGTGGGCCTGCCCAACATCGCCGTGAACCTGGCCAAGCGCACCGTCGCCCCTGCGCTCGAGCTGGTCTACGAGGCCGGCGTCTTCGGGGCCGAGCCGGCCCGCCTGCCGCTCTCGATCGGCGACCCCACCATCGTCACCGGGTCCACGGCCGTCATGAGCATGTTCGAGCTGTTCGGCTACTACCTGCAGCGCGGCCTGGTCGACGTCGGGTTCCTGGGGGCGGCGCAGATCGACCGCTACGGCAACATCAACACGACCGTGATCGGCGAGTACGCGCACCCCAGGACGCGCCTGCCGGGATCCGGCGGCGCCTGCGAGATCGCGATCAACGCCCGCAACGTGTTCGTGATCATGCGCCAGTCGAAACGCTCGTTCGTGGACCGGATCGACTTCCGGACCTCGCCCGGCAATCTCGGCGGCCCCGACGGCGCGCGGATCCGCCGGGAGGGCGGCTGGAACGGGCGCGGGCCCTCGGTGGTGGTGACCGACCTCGGCATCTTCCACTTCGACGACGAGACCGGCGAGATGCGCCTCGACTCCCTGCATCCGGGGGCCACGCTCGAGGAGGTGCGCGACGCGATGGGCTGGGAGCCCCGGGTGGCCGACGCGCTGGCCACGACGCCGGCCCCCACCCCGGAGGAACTGCGGCTGATCCGCGAGGAACTGGACCCGCAGGGGATCTACACGAAGTAGCTGCCGGCCAGCGGATCTCGCCTGCGGTCCACCAGTCGCCGGCGGCGCCGCTTGATCGCGGGCCGCACCCACGCCGCAAACCTCACGCCAGGCCGACCTGGCTGCGCAGTGCTGCCTTGTGGATCTTCCCCGCGCTGGTGATCGGGATCTGCTCGACCAGCACGATCCGCTCCGGTACCCAGAACTTCGCGAGCCGCCCCTCGTCAGCCGCGCGCCGCAACAGGGCGGCCAGCTCTTCCACGTCGAGCTTGCCGGAGGGCTGCACCACGGCCACCGGGCGTTCTCCCCAACGTTCGTCTGGCACTGAGAGCACCGCGGCGGCCGCCACCCGCGGGTGCTCGGAGATCACGGCCTCGAGGACGGCGCTCGGGATCCACTCACCTCCACTCTTGATCGCGTCGCGTTCGCGGTCGACCACGTAGACCTGGCCGCCGGGCAGCCGGACCGCCAGATCGCCGCTGGCAAACCATCCCTCGCGGTACGCCTCCCGCGATCGCTCGGTATCGCGGTAGTACCCCTCAGGCGGCAGCCAGGGGCTGCGTACGTGGAGCTCCCCGATCGTCGCCCCATCGCGAGGGACGGGGGCACCGTTCACCCCTCGCACCTCCACCTCGACCATCGGCAACGGCACGGTGCCGGTGCGCAGCAGCTCCTGTGCCGCGTCCGACTCCGGGTCGCCGGGCGGGGCGACCGAGATGGCGGTGGCGAGCTGGTCCGAGCCGCCGTAGATGAGGCTGTAGCGGACGCCCTTCTGCCAGGCCCTCTGCGCCAGCCCCCGGGGGAAGGGGCTGCCACCGGTCAGCACCTTGAGCGGCAGCGCACCGCCGTCCGCCACGTCGTTGGCCGCCAGCAGCATGTGCAGCTGGGTCGGCACCAGGTTGGCGAACGTGACGCCCTCGCGACGGATCAGGTCGAGCTGGCCGGCGGGATCGGCCCGGCCCGGGAGCACCAGCCTGGCACCGAGGTACGGCACGAAGAAGGCGGTGCCCCAGGCGTGAATGTGGAAGAACGGGATGAGCGGCATGAACGTGTCCGCCGCCGAGACCTCGGCCCCGCCGCGGTGCAGTGCCAGTTGGTGGAGGATCTGGAGCGAGGCGAGGAGCATGTCCCGGTGCCGGTAGCGCATGCCGCGCGGCCGGCCGGTCGTCCCGGTCGTGTAGAAGATCGAGAGGATGTCATTCTCGCTGACCGCGTTCGCCTCCGGCGGGACTGCGGCCGGGCTCTCGGCGATCAGTTCCTCCAGCGTGGGCTCGCCGGGCCGCGGCGACTGCGCCGCGTCGGTCAGCCAGACGCGCCTGGCGACCAGCGGATCGGCAGCCGCGGCGAGCTTCTCGAACCCCTCCCCCACCAGCAACCATTCGTCGCCGGCGTGCTGCACCGTGTAGAGCAGGTCGTCGACCGGCAGTCGGAAGTTCAGGGTGTGCAGCACCGCCCCGAGCATCGAGAGCGCGTAGTGCAGCTCAAGGTAGCGGTGCGTGTTCACGTCCAGGACGCCCACCACGCTGCCCCGCCCGACCCCGCGCTGCCGCAGCCCGTTCGCAAGGCGGATCGATCGCTCGTGCAGGTCGGCGTAGGTGAACCGATGGGGAGGGCTGACGATCTCGACCCCGGGAGACTCGTTCGCCGTCCGCCAGAGAACCTGGTGCGCGACCAGTTCACGCATGCGTCACCTCCAGCCCGACCAGCTCGGGCTCGTGCATCGCCCACGCCGGATACTCGTCGCCCGCGAGGAAATGGACCGCGTAGAGGCGGGCCAGCCGCTCGTAGCGTTCGCCGGCCGTTTCGGCCAGGTCGAGGAGGAGCGCTACCTGCGCCGCGTCAGCCAGCCGCCGGACCGCGTCCTTCGCCAGCCACTGCGCTTCGTCGGCCCCGGCTGCGGTTAGAGATCATCAGCAAATAACTTGACAATCTGACGGGTTTGGGCTATGCTCGCTGGGTGATCGACGAGGACGCCATCCGGACCCGCTACGAGGCGATGGCGGGCCTCCTCGACGAGCGACAGCGTC
>JAJYJR010000186.1 GCA_021789355.1 Chloroflexota bacterium
CCTGCGTTCGCCAGCCGAACGCGGTTCAGCTCCCACTCGCGCAGGGCCTCGTCGCTGATGCAGACGGGGAACGTCTCATGCTTGCTGGTCCAGGGGTTGCGGGTGTGCCAGATGCGCGTCGTGTGGCGTTGTTTCTTGACCCGAGCTGCTCGGCCCATGGGCCACCTCCTCGACCAAGGTGTCGGGCCGCTTCTCGGCCCTCTACCTATACCAACGCATTGGCGAGGGCAACCGTCCGGCGCGAATCACCCCGATACCGCCGGGTTCGCCCATCCGTTGGTCCGGTCGGTCGGTCGCCGAATGTCAGGGGGGTCGCACGCGAGAGCGAGGCGCCTTGATCGGACGCCCGAGTGATCAGAACGCGTAGGCCGGCAGCTGCGGATCGATCCCCAGGGCGCGGGCCTGGCAGGCCAGCGCGTAGGCCAGGAGGCTGAAGCGGCGGCTGCCCTCCAGGGCCGCCGCGGCGCGGATCGCGGCCGCCACGGCCAGCGGGTCCCGGGCGGCGAAGGCGGCCAGCACCTGGGCGGCCAGGGTGTAGCCCCGCTGGCCATACCCCCGCAGCAGCCCCCGACCCCGCCGCAGCGGGGGCACGGGGCGCCAGTCCGCGGCCAGCAGGCGCTGCCAGGCGAGGTTGCGCAGGCAGTAGTTGCTGAGCTCCTCGGTGGGCACCCCGCCCAGGGGGCGCACCCGGTCGGATCCGTCGGGGTTGCCATCCACGAAAAGGACCCGCCGGGCCAGCCCGGCCCCGAGGGCGAGGCCCTGGCCGGACAGCAGCAGCAGCCCCGCCTCGGCCGGCTCGAACTCGCAGATCCCCAGGGTCCAGGATCCCGACCACCAGGCCCCCGCCGCGCGCTCGGCCTCCACCCAGGCTTCCGCCGCGGCCCGCAGCGTCGCCCGGTCCTGCCGGGCCCCGGCGGCGCGGGCCGTGCGTACGAGCCTTCGGGTGTGTTCGAGGTGGGCCGTATTGTCGGCTGTCAGTGTGGTGGGGTCGTTGAGAACCATGATCAGGCGTGTCATGCCCGGCGTTCCGTGGCTTGACGCTGTGCGGCGCGGGCATAGGCCACCCCGAGTTCGTCCGCCGCACGTTGCAGACAGCCGCGACAGGCTGCGAAGGTCCGGTCGTAGTTGAGCACCACGATCTCCTCGGTGGCCGGCGTCCCACAGGTCATGCAGGGCAGATCGGGCCGATCGGCTGCGCCGAAGGGGTTGCCGTCGGTCTCGAACAAGCCCGACCGGATGCCCACGGCCGGGACGAGACGCGCCAGGATGGTGTCGAGGCAGGAGCGGCAGATGGAGGGGTTCGCCGGCTTGTCCGATGCACGGTCCATCTCCGTGGCCCAACGCGCAGCGTTTCGCTTGGCCAACGCCCGGACATCGGGTGGGGCCCACGGTCCCAGCCACCGCAGTCCTTCGACGCTGCCGCAGTAGCCGCAGCGGTCGTTCCCGGCGCCCAGCGGCATCGGTATCCAGTTCTTCGGCTCGACCAGGGGCCCTGGTTCCTGGATGGGGAAACTGCCTGGCTCGAAAACGCGTGACTCGGTAGGGAGATCGAGATCCGAGGCACCGATCCAGAGCTCGACGTGATCGCCGTGTCCGCCCTCGAGGGCGGACAGCCAGCGTCCGGCGTGCGCGCGCAGGGTGTTGCCGGCCGGCAGGGAGAGGGCGGCTTCGAGGAAGGTGTCCCCGTCGTATCCATGTCCGCGCGGCTCGTTGATCCAGTCGTCGGCGGACCGCAGCCAGCCCGCTACCGCCGCTGCGTCGCGGGGCCCGCTGACAGTGATTTGGACGAAGAGCCGTCGAGCCCTGCTCGCGCCCGCCTCGTCAGCGTCGAGGGGTCCGATCGAGCCGGCACCGGCTCCATTGCCGTGGGTCGTGAGCGCGGGATCGCCGTCCGAGCGGTAGTCGCCGGTCGCGTCAGCATCCGCCCACGCGTCGTTCTCAGGGTTGCCGGTTGATGGGTCATTCATTCGCTCGGGCAAGCCCAAGGTGAACTGCGGCATGTCCAGCAGCCACGCCGCCCAGTCGACGCGGCACGGCCCGCCGTTGGCCTGACCGACGCACAGGGTGACGGACTTGGCGGAGCCGAGCGCCGGCCATCCGCCGCCCATGCCGACGTGGAACTCGAGGGCCAGCGCCCCGTTGGCGTCGGTGCGCCGCACCGGGAGCGGTGCGCTGGCGTCCTCGTTCAGCCACCCAGCGACTGCCGCGGCGATCGCGTCGGCGCGAGCTGGGTCGTGATCGCTGACGATGAGCGAGAACAGGTACTCGCGGCCCATGGACGGATCCTTTCGCCCCCGGTGGTGGCGGACACTGCCTGTCGCCTCACGGGGCGACCGTAAGGTCGACGGGCTGGGTCTGGCCTTGGGCCAATAGGACCAGCCAGGGTCCAACCTTTCGGTCACGCAGCCCGTACAGGGCCGGCGATGGCGGGGAACCCGAGCCCGGACCGCGCGGTGCAGATCTGCCGGTGGCCCTTGACGTCCAGGGGGCCAGACCGTACGTGCGCTCGTCGCATCCTGCTCGGCGAGCCCAGCCGCCGAGTAGCCACCGATGCGGCCATCGCCCCCAAGAGCTCCACCACTTCCTCTTCCAGCAGGCGCACCCGCGGGGCCAGCCGGTGCTCCTCCAGGCCGTCAGCACGCGCCGCCGATGGGCGCGCCAGTCGCCACCGATCCAGCCGCACGAGCGTCAGGCGGCCGCTACGCCCAAGATGCGTAGCGTCAGCTCGTCGAGGCGCGCGTTCTCGGTCCCGGTCGGTCCGACTCCGCCCCGCGCGATGCGTCGAGTGATGGCGAGGCTGAGGGCTGCCAAGGCGCGGTGGTTGGAGTCGGTGTCATCGTAGGCCGGAATCCTGAGGTACTCGACGACCGAGGTCCCCAACGACAGGGCCGCCGCGTATCCACTGATGGCAGCCGAGATTGACGGCGCGTTGAGGAGCGCCGTCAGGTATCCGGCCTCGGCTCGGTCTCGGAGCGGCACGAAGTACACCTTGTGGTCGGGGACGACTATGCGCCTGCCAAGGTGGCGGACCGCGGCACTGCCGACCATCGCCGCACCGAACCGGGATCCCGGCATCTCGCGCCAGGCGACCTTATAGGGAGCGAAGGTGTAGTCGGGGCCAACAGTCCAGACCGACCAGTACGGGTGCTTGGCCTGGAAGCGGCGATAGCTGCCGCGGGTCTTCAAGACGTTCTCGAAGGGGCGCAGGAACTCGTAGGCGTGAGGCGCATTGACCGGCAAATCCGGGTCGCCGTTCATTGTCCGCTGCGGCAGCAGGACGGCGTGGTCGGCATCCACCGTGGCCGCGAAGGGCATGACACCCTCGCCGCGGAGCAGGGCGAACAGGTGCTCGTCCTCCACATCGCCTGTGGCTGCGCCAAGGGGCCGGCGACCCTCATGGGGGTCGATGGCGATCCGCACCAACCGCTCGGTCCTGCGGCTCGTGGTGACCGTCCGCGGAGCGCCCTGTACGTGCAGGAAGAAGAGGCCATTGGCGTCGGTCGTGATGCCCTTGCGGGCTTGGTAGGCTGGCGTGCCCGCGTTGCCGAAGAGGCGCTCCCACAGGCGGTGCTGGGTGGCGTCGCCCCGCAGCCAAGGGCCTGCGTCCGTGCCCGGAACTGGCTCGGCCAGCAGGTCGGTGGCGACGACTCGCGCCCGGAAGTCGGCGGCGTGTAGGTAGGGCGTCGAGGAGCGCAACGCTCGCGCCGGCAACGTCCAGACCCGGTAGGGCACAGGGTAGGTGGTCCGGGCGTTGCGGCGGAAGACGAGCAGAGTCGTGTGGTTCGACACGTCCTCGAACGGCGAGATGGTCTTGAAGTCCTCGACCCCCTGGACGCCGAGGGGGATGGCCGGGTGGCCCCTGATCTCGAACCGGCGGAAGCCCTGGCTTGACTCGTTCGAGAAGACCGTGCCGGTTATGAGGAAAGCCAGCGTCCCCTCGTCCCGCAGCCATCGCAGCGCGGCGGTGTAGGTGATGACCGTGCTGATGTCGGCCTCGATGCCGCCGACCCAAGCGTCGTCCGAGAAGACGCCCAGCGCGTCGCAGTCGGGCTTGATGAACTCGGCGTACTCGGGCGGTAGGTGGCTCCACTTCACCCACGGTGGGTTGCCAATCACGTGGGACACCGGCCGGATGGCGGCAGCTGCAAAACGGTCGGCTAGGACGGAGGCCCAGATGCCGTCCCAGCCAGCTCCATGGAGGTCGACGAGCGAGATGATGGTGTCGAGCAGGGCATTCGCGTCATCGTCCGGCCAGGCCGCCACTCCGAACTCGTCGGACAGTGCCTGATAGATGTCGCGGACACCCATGTCGGCGTTGACGAGGGCGCGGAGCCGAGCGAAGGCGGCGAAGAAGTCGTCCCCGCGGACGAACGCGCCTGGGACCCTGAAGTTCTTCTCGCCGCGCTCGGTCTGGATACGGTGCTCGAAGATACCGCCCTTCTCGTGGCTCACGTTCACGGCGTCGGCGAGGAAGACCGGCAGGCGGACGGGGTGATCACGGTCGAGATGGTTGGATAGGGAGACGACCAACGACGCCCGGGCTGAGAGTACCGCGAGCGGGTTGAGGTCAAGGCCGAAGATGCCGTCGAGGATGGCAGCGGCGTCCGCCCCTGCGAAGGCCGGAGCGGCGATCCGCCGGCGCAGCCCTTCGAGCAGGAAAGTCCCGGAGCCGCATGTCGGGTCGAGCAGGTCGTTCTCGGGTTGCCAACCAACGGAGTCCAGGACATGCTCGGCCAGCCAGTCCGGCGTGTAGAACTCGCCCAGGGCGTGCCGGAGCTCACGGGGCGCGAAGGACATGTAGAGGCCCTTGAACAGGTCGCGCAAGGACTCGGGGTTCTTGCGTCGCATGTCGAAGTCGAGGCCCGAGAGCGTGTCGAGCATCCGGCCGACGATCGGCTCAAAGGTCGGCCAGGCTACATCGTCGGCATACCAGGCGAAGAAGTCCTGGCCGGTGAGCATGTTGAGCACTCCCGCGCCACGAAACAGATCGCCCTCCTCCATCCGGCGGATGCGCTGAACGACCGGGACGGTGTGGTCGGCAAGGTCGGCAGCGGTTGGCAGGGCCAAGCCGGCGGCCAGCTTCGCTATCAGGGCGATGTGTGTGTTGAGGGCGAACAGGTAGGCTGTCGGGTCGGCCGCGTAGTCCGTCCCGTGGGCCGCGCCCTGGCGATCGAGCAGCGCGCGCAGGCCCTCGTCGGCGATGCCGACGACCTGGCCGAAGAGGCGTCGCCACTCCGTGAAGAGCAGCAGGGTCTTGGAGGTCCGGCCCGAGGAGACCGTGGCCCGCACAGCTTTGTAGAGCGCCGGGAGGAGCAATGTCCCGGCGTCTGATTCGGGGCCGACAATCTGGGCGAGTAGGCTCGGATAGACGAGTGGGACACCGTTGTCGCGCAGCGACGTGAGGATGCGTTCGGCGGCCGCGACATCGAACGGGCGGAGAGGCTCCCAGACCGCGCGGAGGGTCGGCTCGAGGCGGCCAAAGGAGATGTGGTCGCCATCCCAGGCGAGGAGGACGTACTCGCCGACCGGGCGGCCTTCCTCAATGGCGATGAGGCCCGCGTTTTCCTCAGCTTGATGTTGGGCGTGCTCGAGCACCTTGCGTGCGCCACCCCCGCGGAAGGAGCGCGGCGGCTCGTACTCGGTGACCACGGCCCCATGGACGGAGTCGACGAAGCGCTTTGTCCCGTTCGCCGCCCCGGCGAGAGTCAAGTCGAGGGTGTGCTCATCCCAGGGACAACCGAGGGTGACGGCTGCCTCGCCGAGACGCTGCTCGATGACGGCCCGGAGGCTCGCCTCGTGCGTGGCAGCAGCAGTCGCCGCCGCCACGGCCGCTGCCACGGCGGGTGCGAGGTCAGTGGGCGAGGCCATGGGTTTCCAATAGTCGATGGCGACCATGCCTCGAATATGATCGGAGCCCGCCATCGGTCGAAGATGAAGGCATGGACCAGGCTCTCCCGGCGGGTTGACGGTGAGGTCACGAACTGTGGTTCAAGGCGTGAGTATGACGACCGTGGGCTCGGCCGCACGCCGCCCGCGCAAGCGAGGTGGCCGACGTGAACATCGACCCGACGGTCGGCCGGGCCGGCGCGCGCCCGGACGCGTCGAGCCCATAGTCGAAGGCGCGCCGATGTCAAGGAGCCGGGCCGGCGCGCGCCCGGACGCGTCGAGGGATGCCTCGGGGACACGGCTCGGGGCCCTGGGGACCCGCGACACTGCCAGACGTTGCGAGCTGTGTTCGGTCTCAGCCAAATCCGATCCGACCCGGCCGGCACGCGGAGCGTGGCCCGAATGAGGAGAGTCGAGACTGGCTGCTCTGCTCCCGCTTGCCGGCGGCCGCGGAAGGGTTGGACGAGCGGCCACGGGATGCGGACGGCGGCGTAGGAAGTCACCACGAACCCCTTGCGCCATCGGCCATTCCGTGCGATCACCCCCCAGTCCAACCCCCCAAGCCCAGACCCCCCACGCACGGACCACGCTCACATGAGCACGGGCCGAGAGCTGTTTCGTAAACAGCAGGTCCTCGGTTCAAATCCGAGTGTCGGCTCCAGCGATTGAACGTGAAGCCGCCGTTTCGGGACCGCCCGGGACGGCGGTTTCGGCGTCGTCCGGCGCTCGGCGCAGCCGGCTACCGACCTGACACGGGGCTCGGGGCAATCAAGCCGATGAGGGCGCCGACCACGGTGGTGGTGACGACGAGGAAGGCCCCGGCCGCGGCATTGTCCCGGGCGTACAGGATGAAGGCCGCCAGGCCGGCCAGGATCGCGACGGCGAACAGCCCGCCGAGCAGGAGCCGCCAGATGTCGCCCAGGGCGCTCGCCGGCGGCGGCGGGAGGATCTGGCCCCGCACCGCCGCCTGGTCCTCGGCGGAGAGAGCGTGGTACTGCTGCACCAGGTCGTCGCTGGCCGCCATGGGTTCCTCCTGTCAGTGCCATCCTGCCTGCTGCGGGCAGCGTAGACGCACGCGCAAGATGGCGGTGACCAGGCGGATGATCCGTCCAGCACTGGCGCGGGGGACGCGGAGCCGCGACGGTGATGGCGCCCTGCTCGAACGTTCTCCTTCCCGGAGGCGCCCGCCATGTCCGACCAGACGATCCGGCTCGTCCTCTCGGCCGTGCTGCTGCTCCATGGGCTCGGCCACGGCGGCGCGCTGGGGGCACTGGTCTGGCTGAGGATGCGCCCCGGGTCGAACACGGGCGCCTGGCGCGCCGCCCGCTCCTGGCTCCTGCCCGGCCTGTCGGATGAGAGCGCCACCCTCCTCGCGAGCGCGTTCTGGATCGTCTCGCTGGTGGGCTTCGTGGCCACCGTCGCCGCGTTGTCCGGCGTCCTCCTTCCGACCGATGCCTGGCGGCCGCTGGCGGTCGGATCGGCGGTCGTCTCCGCGACGGGCATCGTGCTGTTCTTCGGGACCTGGCCGATGTTCAACACGCTCGCCGCCCTCGGCGTGAACGTGGCCGTGCTGATCGCCCTGCTGGCCCTGCACTGGCCCCCGGGGACGATCTGATCGACACGGCCCCCCGGGCGTGGGCGCCGGGTCGCGCCGGGGCCGGGGCGCCGGGTCGCGCCGGGGCCGGGGCGCCGTGCTGTGGGGAAACGAGCCCTCAGGCCGGCACGACCGGCGCTTCGAGCGGCGCGAAGCGCGCCGTGAAGTGGCGGAGGGCGGACGGCTCGTTCACGATCCGAAAGCCGCGCAGCCCGGACGCGCGATCCGCGACCCAGCGGACGACCTCGATCGCGTAGTCGATGTGGCTCTGCGTGTACGTGCGCCGGGGGATGGCGAGCCGGACCAGCTCAAGCGCCGCCGGCGACTCGGTGCCGTCGGGATGGCGCCCGAACATGACCGTCCCGATCTCGCAGCTGCGGATCCCGCCCTCCACGTACAGGGCGACGGCGAGCGCCTGCCCGGGGTACGCGAGCGGCGGGATGTGCGGGAGCAGGGCACGCGCGTCCAGGTAGACCGCGTGGCCGCCGATCGGCTGGACGACCGGGACGCCGGCCGCGGCCAGGGCCTCCCCGAAGTAGGTGGTGGAGGTGATCCGGTAGCGCAGGTAGTCCTCGTCGACCACCTCGCGCAGGCCCTGGGCGATCGCCTCCAGGTCGCGCCCGGCGAGCCCGCCGTAGGTGGGGAAGCCCTCGGTGAGGATCAGGAGGTTCCGGCACTGCTCCGCGAGCCGGTCGTCATTGAGGGCGAGCCAGCCGCCGATGTTCGCCAGGCCATCCTTCTTCGCCGACATGGTCATGCCGTCGGCGAGCGACGCCATCTCGCGCACGATCTCCGGGATGGGCCGGCCCTCGTACCCGGCCTCGCGGGTGCGGATGAACCAGGCGTTCTCCGCGAAGCGACAGGCGTCCAGGAAGAGCGGCAGGCCGAACCGGTCGCAGACCGCCCGGATAGCGCGCAGGTTGGCGAGGCTGACCGGTTGCCCGCCTCCCGAGTTGTTGGTGATCGTGACGAAGACGGCCGGGACGTTCGCGGCCCCCCGCTCCTCGATGAAGCGTTCCAGGGCGGCGATGTCCATGTTGCCCTTGAACGGGTGGATCAACGACGGCTCGTGCGCCTCGGGGATGACCAGGTCCACCGCCTCGGCGCCGGTGAACTCCACGTTCGCCCGGGTCGTGTCGAAGTGGGTGTTGTTGGGAATCGCCTTGCCGGGCCCGCCGATGACCGAGAAGAGGATCTTCTCGGCCGCCCGTCCCTGGTGGGTGGGGATGACGTGCCGGAACGGGAAGAGTGCCTGGACGCTCTCCAGGAACGCGTACCAGGACGGCGACCCGGCGTAGCTCTCGTCGCCATGCTGGACGGCCGCCCACTGGTCACGGCTCATGGCCCCCGTCCCGGAGTCGGTGAGCAGATCGATGAGGACCTCGTCGGCGTGCAGGTTGAAGAGGTTGAATCCGGCCGCCTCGATCGCCCGGAGCCGCTCCTCCCGGGTGGTCAGCCGGATGGGCTCGACGGAATGGATCCGGAACGGCTCGATGATGGTTCGCCATTGCTGGGTGGTCACGGGACAGCCCTCGGAGCAACCGGGTGACTCGGACCGGGCAGGCGCCTGCTCTGCCCGAGGGGATGCAGGGCTACGGTACGCCGGGGACGGGCCGAAGGGTGTGCCGACGGGGCTCGAACGGTGCGCCGACGAGCGCCGCGGGGTGCACCAGGGCGACGTCGCCGGGATCCGCCCGGTGCGCCGCCGGATCGCGCGATGCACGAGTCGGGACCCGGGCGCAAGATGGCGTGCGAGCCGGTCGCGAGGACGCGTGCGGCGCGCTCCCGCCGGTCCGGCATCGCCAAGGGGGGATCGCCATGCCGACGCCGGCACCGAGCTTCGCCACCGACATCCGCCCGCTCTTCCGGGAGCGGGACCGTCGTGCGATGACCTTCCGCTTCGATCTCTGGGACCACGCGGACGTCACGGCCAACGCAGCCGACATCCTCGAGTCGGTTGCAGGCGGCGACATGCCCTGCGACGGAGCGTGGCCGGAGGACCAGGTCGCGCTCTTCCGCCGCTGGGTGGAGGGCGGCTGCCAGCCGTAGGCGCCGTGCCGGCCGGGGACGCCATCAGGCTGGTCGAGCCGCCGGACCCGTCGAGCCGGCGGCGAACCGGAGCGCGGGCCGCGCGGGGTGGGCTCGCGCCGGCGGCTACCATTCCCGGATGAACACCTCGCGAGTCCGGGTCGCGGACGGCGTGGA
>JAJYJR010000187.1 GCA_021789355.1 Chloroflexota bacterium
GCTCGATCGCCGGGGACGCGTTGGCCAGCAGGATGGCCATCGCGTCGTCGTGGCCGGGGTCGCAATCGAGGATGATCTTCTGGGGCACCGGGCCGGCTCCTTTCGTGGCGAGGGCGGATGGGACGGGGCGATCGCGCCTCACGACGCAGGCGCAGGCAGCGGTCGCGTGAGCGCGCCGACCAGGTCGTCGACGAAGCGCCGCGAATCGACCTCGAGCGCGACCCGCGTGAACGGGCCGGGCCGCCCCTCGGCCTCCACGTACTTGGGTCGCCGGTCGACGAGCGTCATCCCACGCGTGGCGCCGTCGCGCGTGACGTGCACCGGGGTCTCGAGCGCGCGGGTGACGAGTCGCGGGTCGACCGCGACGCCCGCCGCCAGCGGATCGTGCAGCGGACAGATCCGCCGGCCCCCGAAGCTGCGCGCGTAGACGCCAAGGTAGTGCTGCAGGATCGCCGTGGCGAACCGCGCCTGGGGCGTGTCGGACACCGCGATCCGCTCCAGCTCCGGTTCCTCCAGGCGGGTGGCCATGGTCACGTCCAGGCCGACCATCGTGACGGGCCAGCCGGCATTGAACACCAGCTCCGCCGCCTCGGGGTCGTGCCAGATGTTGGCCTCGCCGGTGGGTGAGGCATTGCCCACCCCATCGGCCGCACCACCCATGATCACCACCGACCGGACCAGGCCAGGGAGGTCGCGATCCTCCACCAGCGCCGCCCCGAGGTTGGTGAGCGGACCCGTCGCGAGGACATCGTAGGCGCCCGGTCGCTCGTGCGCGAGCCGGATGAGCTGCGCGACCGCGTGCTCGCCGCTCGGTCTGCGCCGGGGTGGCGGCTGGTTCGTATTGCCCAGACCATCGTCGCCGTGCACCCAGCCGGCCGTGGCCAGCTCCTGGGCCAGCGGTCGCCAGCAGCCGACCGCCACCGGCACGTCGTCGAGGCCGCACAACTCCAGCACGCGGCGGGCGTTCTGGGCCGCGAGCGGCGCCTCCACGTTGCCGTGGACGCTGCCCACCGCGGCGATGCGGACCTCGGGGTGGCCGGCCAGGTACAGCATAGCGATCGAGTCGTCGACCCCAACGTCCATGTCGAGGATGAGCGGGCGAGGTTCCACGAGACGCCTCCGGAAGGTGGACGGGGTCAGGCGACGCGGCCGCGCCGGCGCCGGATCATGGCGAAGGTGAGCGCGACGAGCGTCACCGCGTAGGGCAGCATGAGGACGAGGTCCGGGGACACGTTCAGGCTGGGGATCACCTGGACGCGATCGGCCACCGCGTTCGCCAGCCCGAAGACCGTCGATGCGATCAGCGTGCCGATCGGCGTCGCGTTCCCGAAGATCTCCGCGGAGAGACCGATGAAGCCCACGCCGTTGGTCATCTCCCGCACGAACGTGTTGAGCGTCGCCATCGCCAGCTGCGCCCCGCCAAGCCCGGCGCAGGCCCCGCTGATCATGACCGTGACGATCTTCAGCGTCGTGGGATCGAGGCCGGCGGCCTCGACGGCCTCGGGGTTCTCGCCCGTCGCACGGATGTGCACGCCGATCTTGGTGCGGTAGAGAACGAGGTGCGATATGACGACGAGGAGCAGGGCCAGGAACACGATCACGGTCTGGCCGTTGAGCGTGTGATAGAAGAAACCGAGGACGGGCGCGTTCGACCAGCTCGCCGGAAGCGTGAGGCGCCACAGCGTCGGGAAGGTGGTGGGGGTGAAGCTGCCCTCGTTGTTGTAGAGACGCTCGAGCAGGAAAACGGTCAGGCCGTCGGCCAGCAGGTTGATTCCGATCCCGGCCACGAACACGTCGGCGCCCAGGACGAGCACGACGTACGCGAAGATCGCGGACATCACCATCGCCGAGAGGATGGCGCCGGCCAGCGCGAGTGACACGCTCTGCGTGGCAGCGCCGACCGCGATGGCGAAGAACGCTGCGGTCAACATCATCCCCTCCATCGCGATGTTGAGGATGTTCGCCTGCTGCGTGAACACGCAGCCGATGGCCGCCAGCAGGATCGGGGTGGTGTAGAGCAGCAGCACCCCAAGGAGGTCGACGTTCATGAGCTGCGTCCAGGAGCTCATGCGGCGGTCCCCTTTCGCCGCAGGAGGCGGCCGATCGAGGGTCGGGCCTGCGCCGTCATGACGACCACGATGATCCCCGAGAGGATGTTGACCAGCGGGTTGGGGACCGGTGTCTGGATCTGCATGATGGCTGCGCCGTTGAGCAGGGCGGCGTACAGGAACGCCATCGCCAGCGTGCCCCACGGGTTGAGGCGTCCGAGCAGGGCCGCCGTCAGGCCAAGGAAGCCGAAGCCGGGAGAGAAGCTCTGGTAGAAACGGTGCTCGACCCCCATGACCTCGATAGCACCGCCGATGCCGGCGACCGCTCCCGAGATGAACATGGTCTGGATCAGGACGCGCCGGACATCGATGCCCATCGCCTGCGCGAACCGCCGGTTCGTGCCGACCGACCGGACGTTCGCGCCCCAGACGGTGCGAAACATGAGGAACCAGCTGGCCACGGCGACCACCAGGGCGATCGGCAGGCCGACCGTGACGGCGGAGGGCGGCAGGATCTGCGGCAGCCATGCCTGGCTCGCCACGTAGGTCGTCATGGGCGCGCCCGCGGTCACGTCCTTGAACTGGTTGTCGACCAGGTACTGCGTGAGGAGCATCGCGATGTAGTTCAGCAGCAGCGTGCTGACCACCTCGTCCACCTCCCAGAGGGCCTTGAGGATGCCGGCGATTGCGGCCCACAGGCCCCCGGCGATCGCCGCGACGACGATGATCACGAGGATCAGCAGCGGCCCGGGCAGGCTCACAAACGTAAACCCGGCGACGGCGCCCCAGAACGCCCCGAGGTACATCTGGCCCTCGCCGCCGATGTTGAAGGCGCCGCCGCGGAACGCGATCATCACGCAGATCCCGGTCGAGATCAGCGGGGTCGCTTTCGCGAGCAGGTTGCCGAAATCGAGCGGGTTGTCAAAGCTGCCGAAGAGGAATGCGTGGTAGGCGGCGACCGGGTTCTGGCCGATCGCGATCACCACCAACACGCCGATCAGCAGCGCGAAGATGATGGTGATCGCCGGCTGGACGACGGCGCCGGCGGCCGAGCGAAGAACGCCCGCCACCCTGCCCCCAAGCGCTTCCTCGTCCATGGGGACGGTGCCGTGCGTCATCGTGCGTCTCCTGGGTGGTCGCTCCTGAGCCCCATCATGTACAGGCCAAGACCCTCGTCGGTCGCGCTGCCGCCCATGGTCTCGTGGACGATCCGGCCGCGATACATGACGAGGATCCGATCGGACAGCGAAAGGATCTCGCTCAGCTCGGACGATACGAGGAGGATCGCCCGGCCCTCCGACCGCTGCTCGATGAGCGTCGCGTGGACGCCCTCCGTCGCGCCGACGTCGAGTCCGCGTGCGGGCTGTGCGGCGAGCAGGACTCTCGGCTCGGTCGTCAGCTCGCGTGCGAGGACGACCTTCTGGATGTTCCCGCCCGACAGCGACCGTGCCGGCGTGGCCGGCTGGGCGTTCCGGATGTCGAACCGCCTGATCATCCCGCGCGCCCAGCGCCGCAGCCGCCCGGGCGAGATGATCCCGCGCGTGGCCAGCTTCGCTCGACGGTAGTGCGGCGCGGCCAGGTTCTCGGCGATGGACATGGCCGGGCTGACACCCCGATCCATGCGATCCTCCGGCACGAACGCCAGGCCCGCATCGCGCCGCTCCGCCACGCTGAGGTGCGTCACGTCGACGCCGTCGATCCCGACGTGCCCGGCAGTGGGAGGGCGGAGACCGCAAACAAACTCGGCCAGCTCGCTCTGCCCGTTGCCCTCGACCCCGGCGATCCCCACGATCTCCCCGGCCCGGACCTCGAAGGAGACGTCGTGCACCGCCTCCGCGCCGTCGACCCTGAGCCCGGTCAGGCCCTGGACCTGCAACACCGTGCGGCCTGGCGTTGCCTCGGGTTTGGAGACTCGGAACAGCACGTCACGCCCGACCATCATGCGGGCGATGTCCGCCTCGGTGGCCTCGCCGGTCGCGACGGTGGCGATCAGCTTGCCGTCGCGCATGACCGAGAAGCGGTCGGCGACGGCTCGGACCTCATTGAGCTTGTGGGTGATGAAGATGATCGTCTTGCCCTTCGCCCGGAGCTCGCGGACGACGTGGAACAGCTCCTCCGTCTCCTGCGGCGTGAGCACGGCGGTCGGCTCGTCGAGGATGAGCAGGTGCGCGTCGTACGACAGCGCCTTGAGGATCTCGACGCGCTGCTGTTGTCCGACTGACAGGAACCGGACGCGCGCGCGCGGATCGATCTCGAGCTGGTAGCGCTGGGCGAGCTCAGCCGCCTGCTGGATCGTGTCGCCCGACCGGAGCAGCATGCCCTGCCCCGGCTCGCGTCCGAGGAAGATGTTCTCGGCGGCGGTCAGCGACGGCACCAGCTTGAAGTGCTGGTGGACCATGCCGATCCCGAGGCGGGTCGCCGCCAGCGGGCTGCGGATGACCACCGGCTTCCCGCGCAGCAGGATCTCCCCCGCGTCGGCGTGCAGGAGGCCGAAGACGATGTTCATGAGGGTGGTCTTGCCCGCGCCGTTCTCGCCGACCAGCGCCTGGATCTCACCCTCGGCAACACTCAGGTCCACGTGGTCGTTGGCAACCAGGTGACCGAAGCGTTTGGTGATCCCCTTGAGTTCTAGGAGGGGCGTCATCGTGGTCATCGGACGGACACTTGTCTCCCGGGGCAGGCGGTGGATCCGCCGGGCGCCGGACCCGCGGACCCTGGGCCGGAGGGGACGCGGCGAGCGCGCCCTCTCCGGCATCGCAGGCGCTACTGGCTGAACGCGCTCTTGACCGTGACCGCACCGCTCGCAACTTGCTGCTGTGCCGCGGTCAGCTTGTCGACGACCGATTGCGGAACGTCCTTGGTGTCGATGACCAGGCCCACGCCGTTGTTGGCAAGGCCGTAGTGGAGCAGCTGCCCCCACGGGGCGGTACCGGCGATCGCCGCCTTGATCTGGTCGTACAGTGAGTTGCCGACCTCCTTGACCATCGAGGCCAGCACGTGCCCCGGGTAGAGGCCGTTCTGGTCGGAGTCGACGCCGATGGAGTACTTGTTGCGCTCGGCCGACGCCTTGAGGACGCCGAGCCCAGCGCCTCCGGCCACCGCGAACACGATGTCGGCGCCCTGGTCGTACATCGCCGTGGTCAGGTTGTAGGCCTTGTTGGCGTCGCTGAAGTTGCCGATGTAGGAAACGATCACCTTGGTCGAGGGGTCGACCGATTGCGCTCCCTGTTGGAACCCGTCGACGAAGTCGTTGATGACGGGGATGTTCATGCCGCCCACGAGCCCGACGGTCTTGCTCCCGCTCGAGAGCGGGAAGTCCGCCTTGTCGCTCGCGACGATCGCGGCGAGCACGCCCGCCAGGTACGAGCCGTCGTTCTGCTTGTACTCGATGCTGAGCACGTTCGGCAGTGCGACCTGATCGTCGAACTGGATGTAGTGCTGCGTCGGGTGCTCCTTGGCGACCTGCGTCATGTTGTCGTGCATCTGGGTGCTGCCACCGATGACGACGTTGTAGGTACCGTTGGACACCGACTCGAGGTTCTGCAGCCATTGCGCCGGATCGGTCGGCGACGCCTGCAGGATCTTGGTCTGGATGCCGAAGTCCGACGCCGCCTTGGCGATGCCAGCCGCGGCGGAGTCGAAGAAGCCCTTGTCGCCAAGGTTGCCCGAGACGACGAACGCGACCTTGAAGTTGGGTGCCGAGATATTCGCTGCGCCGGACGCGGCCGGGACGGCCGACGCCGCGGCGCTGGCAGGTGCGGCGGCGGAAGCAGGGGCCGCAGCGGATGCGGGTGCGGCGGCGGAAGCAGGTGCGGCCGTCGGCGCCGTCGTGGCCGCCGAGCTGCACGCTGTCGCGATGACGGCCGCGGCCATGATCATCGCCGGCAGGCGGGTCTTCGTGATCCACGAGATCGACATCTCGCGCTCCTCTCCTTGTCTGGATTCGATGGGCACGCTGTCCGCTCCCCACTAGAGCGTGACGGACCAGAGTCCCGGGCCAGGGTCCAGGGGCGACTCACATAGGCAGCCCCTCTGTCACGCGCACCGGCGTGCCGGGCTCCTCGACGCCCACGGAGGTCACGACCCGGAGGACCCTGGCTCGGTCAGGGAGAGATGGTTGGGCGCCGGCCAGGGTGGACGCCAGCGACCCGGCCGCGACCGCCAGTGCGAGCGCCTGCACATCGGGGCGCTCCTCGGCGATCGCCACCGCCAGCGCGCCCACGAACGCGTCGCCGGCGGCGGTCGTGTCAACCACGTCGACCGCTGGCGCCGGCGCGTGCCACGCCCCGTCCCGACCGACCAGCACTGCGCCGTGTTCGCCGAGTGTGACCGCGACTCGGGACGGACCGCGCGCCAGGAGCATCTCGCCGGCCACGACGGCTCCGGCGACATCGCGCACCGGCAGGCCGGTGAGCTGCCCCGCCTCGACCTCGTTCGCGACCAGCGTATCGGCCGTGCCGACGAGACCGTCCGCCCCCGGTCGAACCGGTGCCACGTTCAACAGTACGTGCCATCCGCGGGACTTCGCGAGAGCGGCCGCCTCCGTCACGACCCTGACGGGGACCTCGAGCTGGAGCACGAGCACGGTGGGCTCGTCGGGGGCCTCCAATGCCGCCAGGTCGTCGGCAACGACGCCGTCGTTCGCGCCGGCGGCCACGACGATGGCGTTCTCCCCGCTCGGGCTGCGCAGGATCACGGCGCTGCCGGTGGTCCGTGCCGGATCGACGCGCACGCGGTCGACGACGCCATTCGATACGAGCTGGGCCCGCAGGAACGCCCCCGCGCTGTCCTCGCCGACGCGTCCCACCATCACGACCTGCTCGTCGCCCAGCCGCGCGGCGGCCGCGGCCTGGTTGGCACCCTTCCCGCCGGCAGCCACGGCTGCGCCGTGCGAGAGGATCGTCTCGCCCCAATCCGGCCGGCGGTCGACCGCAATCGTCGTGTCGAGGTTCAGGCTGCCGAACACCACGATCCTCACCCCATCCCCCTCGTGGATTCCCTGACGACCAGGCGGGGACGAAGCCGGATGTGCGCCAGGCGCCCGTCCGCGCCGGGCGAGAGCGCGACGGCAATCGCCGTCGCGCCCATCCGCCTGGCAGGTTGGTGGATGGTCGTCAACGCAGGACGCGAATAGGCGGCGAAGACGAGGTCATCGAAGCCGACCACGGAGACGTCGGCCGGAACGCGGACGCCGTGCGTCTCGAGGCCACGGATGAACGCAAGGGCAGCCAGATCGTTGGGGGCCGTGACCGCCGTCGGGCGCGAACGGAGACGCAGGAACGCCTGCGCGGCGCGAGTCCCGTCCGCGGTCGTGAACCCGCCGCGGATCACCGTCGTCTCGAGGGATCGCTCCTCCATGGCGAGCGCGTATCCGTGCAGGCGGTCCTTCGCGGTGGATGCGTCCTGCGGGCCGGCGATACACGCGATGTGCGTGTGGCCGAGATCGAGGAGGTGCTCAGTCGCGAGGCGTCCTCCGAGCTGGTTGTCCACGCTCACGCTGGGCAGGTCGAGCCCGTCAAGGAGGCGGTCGACGATGACGATCGGGCATCGTGCCGAGAACTCGCGCAGGGTATCGGCGGAGGCCTCGGAGTTCGGCACGACGACCACGAACGGAACCTGCAGTGGCACCAACGATTCGAGGTACTGGCGCTCGAGGTTCGCCTCGCTCTCCGTGTTGCACAGGAGCAGCGCGTAGCCCGCACGGCGGGCGGCCTCCTCCGCGCCGAGCGCGAGCTCGGGAAAGAAGGCATTCGCCACGTCAGGGATCAGCAACGGCACGATCGGCGCGCGTTGCTCGGTCAATGCCCGGGCGAGCAGATTCGGCTGGTAGCCAAGCTCCTGCGCGACTCTCAGCACACGATCGCGGGTCGGACCGGGCCGCGACGAGGTCCCTCGGAGGATGCGCGAGACGGTCGAGGCGTGGACGCCAGCCGCGCTTGCGACATCCCGGATAGTGACCCGACCTCCAGGCACGCTGCCTCCGCCCTGCGTGACGCAACCGGTTGCGCAACCGGTTGTGCGCTTGTATAGCGTCGCCGGAACGCAATGTCAACGGGGGTGGCCGGATGTCTCTCGCCCTGCCGCCCCGCTCAGGTCCGGCCAGGCCTCCTGTAGCTCAGCGCCACACCGGCATGTGTGGCCGTCAGCCCGGAGATCGCCAGCTCGTCGCGCCGCCCGTACAGCTCGCGACGTGCCGCCCGGTGCCCGGCCTCCAGCGCGCGGCGCAGATCACGATCGCTCGGGCTCGAGGGATCGGCTACGCCGGTCACGAACGCCGCCAGGAACCCCGCGTCGAAGGCGTCACCGGCGCCCGTCGTGTCGGCCACCGGCGCTGCGCGAGCCGGCACCTCCACAGGAGCACGGCCATCGCGAAGGTGAGCCGACGCGCCCTGTGCTCCCGCTTTGACGATGACGAGCGGCGCGAGACGCAGCAACGCGTCGACTCCCTCCTCGACGGTCGCCGCGGTGGCCTCGGCGCGGGTGGCGAGCAGGACGTCCGGCCTCAGCGCCGCGACACGCCCGAGAATCAACCCGGGCCCCTCCGACTCGAGGAACCCCGCGGACGACAGGTCCACGCTGATCAGCGCGCCTCCCTGCTTCGCGAGCCACGCGGCACGTAGCGACGTGGTCGCCAGGAGGTCGCCCACCAGCGAGTACGCCGGCACGTGGAAGAGCCTGACTCCCGCGAACCAGGACCTCCGCAGATGGCGCGGCGCCAGGCGGTGGATCACGGCCCGGTCGGCGACGAATGATCGGTCGCCGTCCTCGACGAGCACACCAAGGCGTCCCGTGCGGGCGCCATGGAAGCGTACGGTGTGGACGAGCACCCGGCGTGCTTCGAGGTAGGCGACCAGGCCGTCACCCGGGCCGTCGTCTGCCACCGCGGTCACGAATGACGTGTCGAGACCCAACCTGGCGAACCAACGCGCGGTGGTCGCGGCCGATCCTCCCTGCCGGAACGACACGTATCCGGCGACGTCCGTTCCCCTCCTGAGCGGCCCTGATGGCGCGAGAACAACGTCGAGCACGAGATCGCCGAGCACGAGCACGCGGGTCGTCGAGGCTGCAGCAAACCGGCGCGAGACCATCTCGGGGAACGCTAGCGTGCCCAAGCGACCGCCGGTGGCGTGTTTACCGGCTGGCCCTGGTCCCAGGACCAATCCCACCCTGCCGCCGAACCCGTCCGAGGCCGAGCTTACCGCCGCGGCTTGGGGGCTCGCACCTTGCGTCTGCCGCCACACGTCTGCCGCCGGGGCTGGACAGACCGACGGCGACGGTGTTCACATTCTGGCCGACCACGGTGCGCCACGCCCGGTGCTCGGCTCGGAGCCTTCTGGGGTGGGCACCAGGGGATCCAGTAAGTCGCAGGTAATACCCCGCCGGTATAGTGTCGCCATCGTCCGCCGAGATCCGAAGTGCCCCGGGCCTCGGCGGACGTTTCGCGTCCGGGACGGCCACCGTGGCGATGGCGGTGATCGTGTGGAAGGTGGCGCCGGGGCGCGCGGCCGGAGCCGCTGCACGCCCGCCCGCGCCGCCATGAGTTCTTCCGCTCCGCCACCGCCGCACTTCCCGCCGCATGACCGCCCGAGAGGAGGCGCCGGTGGACCAGCTGCCCG
>JAJYJR010000188.1 GCA_021789355.1 Chloroflexota bacterium
GGTACGCCGTGCAGTGCGGGTCCGTGGTGTCGCCGCGCAGGAAGCTGATGGTGAGGGGCGGGTACGATGCCATCGGGGTCGCCATGCTACCGTACGCCGGCTCCATCCCACGGGTGCAGGAGGATGCACGGCAGGCGCGATGGGTGAACGAGGTGGGGGACGCGCGTCGCGGGCCGACGGGCCGCCGGCCGCGCCGCCGGATGGGTCCGCGCGCGGGCTGCTGACCCGCGCCGCAGCCCGGGTCACCGGCGAACTCCGGCACGACGGGCTCCGTCGCGCCCTCATCGCGGAGCGGCGTCGTGTGCTCGCCCGCCGACGCGCCTTCGGACCCGAGGACCTCGCGGCCCTGGATGCCATCCTGCAGAACGCCGAGGCGGTCATCCCGGTGCGGGAGTACATGGCCCTGCCGCCCGAGGGGCACTCGCCGCGCCTGGTCGTATTGCGCCACGACACCGACAGCGACATCGACGGCGCCGTCCGGTTCGCCGAGTGGGAGGCGGCCAGGGGCTACCGCGCCAGCTACTACGTCCTCCACACCGACTGGTACTACCGGGACCGCGACGAGGGACCGCCGTCCCGCTATGTCCTCCGGGCGCTGACGCGGATCCGTGACCTGGGCCACGAGATCGGGCTGCACAACAATGCGATCACCACCGGGCTGCGGACCGGGCGGGATCCGGTCGCGGTGCTGGACGCCGAGCTCGAGTACCTGCGGCGGGCGGGGTTCGACGTCACCGGGACGTCTGCCCACGGAGACGCGCTGTGCCGTGCCCTCGGGTACAACAACGGCGAGGTCTTCGTGGAGGCTCCGCGGGCGCAGAACGGACCGCCCGTCCGCACGATCGCCGGCAAGGACCCCCGCTCGGGGCGTCCCCTGCGGTGCGACCTGCGCCCGGTCCCCATGGCCGCGCTCGGGCTCACCTACGAGGCCAACTTCGTACAGAATCGCTACTACCTGACCGACTCGCACGGGCGCTGGAACCGCCCGCTCGCGGTGGCCGCCGCGGAGTTCGCGCGGCGCGATGCCGTGCTGACGTTCCTCGTCCATCCCGCGTGGTGGGCGTTCGGCGGCGAGCCGCTGCTGGCGCGGCCGGAGACAGCCGCCAGCCCGGACGACGCACGCTGATCCGCGTCTTGTCGCGGTGCTGGGAGTGCCGAACCGACCGAAGCCTCCCGCGACCGACGACGGCTGCCGCTCGGCTGGTCCCGCCGCGCGCCCTCAGCACCCACCTGCGGTCCGGGGCAGGACCACGGGCTCGCCACCCGCGCCGGCCGCCATCTCGGCAGTGACGTAGCCGTCCTCGAGCATCGCCTGCAGGACCGTCGCACGCCGTGCCCGGGCGAGATCCGTCGCCAGGGGGGCCGTCGGCGGCGGGCCGGCCGTCGGATCGGCGACCCCCGACACCTCGACGGGCACAGGCTCCGGGGTTGGCTCCGTGAGTCCGGACGTGCGGGTCCCGTGCGTCCTATCGACGCGCAGTATGGTGCCCCTCGACGCGCAGTATGGTGCCCCCCGCGAGAGCCGTCCGCCGGTTGCCGGTGATCGGGCGTCATCGACCAGCAGAAACCGGCGGTGACGGACTGGGTTACCGTCATCGTCCAGCTCCGGGGCAGCTCACGTTTCGACCGGATACGCCCCCGCCCAGGCCAGGATGTCGGCCATCAGCAGGCTGAACGCCCGGGCCGGAAACCCCGGCAGGCCGGCCGACCAGCGCGGGTCGAGGCCCCAGGACCAGTCGAACGTGCCAGCGTCGAAGGTATGGGCCCCCGAGGGCGTTACCCACAGGCTGGCACCGGCGAAGTTGGGAGTGTAGCCGTGGGCGTGGACCGGCGTCTTCGCCAGCAGCATGGCGCCCGGTTTCGATGACGCCACGTCGATCTCGTCGCCGATGAGGCCCGGCAGCTGCTGCCCGGGGCGCAACCCCGTGTTCGGTGCGAAGCGCGCGATGTCGGGACCCAGCACCATGGGCGCCAGGCCCGGCACGATGCCGCCGTACTCCTCGCCGAGCAGGTCCTTGGGCGGTCGGCGGATCGGGGAGTTCTGGAAGCGGACGGTCGCCTCGGACGGGTGGCCCGCCGCGAGGGGATCCCAGGTCAGGCTCTTGTAGCAGACCACCGTGCGGTCCGGGACACCGGCCGAGTCCGGCAGGAGGCGCACCTGCATGTAGGCCATGTTGGCGCCCATGCCCAGGAGACTCACACCCCGCGCCTGCGCTGCGTCGAAGGCGTCGCGGTCGGCACCCAGCCAGTACTCAGGGTGGCCGGAGAGGATCACCACCCGCGAGCCGGCCACGAGCGACGGGTCGCGGGCCACGTCGAGATCGGTGGTGTAGGCGGGCGCGTAGCCCTGGTCCTCCAGCCAGACCAGCAGCGGGAAGTCCAGCCGGAAGAGCATGCCCGCGCCGTAGCCGTGCTCGTAGGGGCGATCGAAGCTCGCCTCAGCGGCGCGCGGGTATGGCCCCTTCCACCAGTTGTAGAGGTCCGACCCACCCCAGCCGTTGTAGGCCTGGTAGCTGAGCATGGGCATCACCACCAGGAGCGGCGCGGGCCGCGTGACGGTCACGACGAAGGGCACGTAGGCCTGGTAGCCAGCGGGCAGCGTGGTGACCTTGACGAGGTAGAAGCCGCTGCGCCAGCTGGTCGGAACCGGGAGCGTGTAGCTGACCGGCCAGTGCGTCTCCACCCGGCCCACGGGCAGGGTGGGGTGGGCGTCAGGCTGGAACTGCACCGCCACCCGGGCAACCGTGGCGAGGTGGATGGCGTCGTTCGCGCCCACCCGGAACACGTCGAGGCGCACGGCGGGCTCGATCGCGCGCAGGTGCAGCTCGACCCGTCCGCCCGCCGGCACGCTCACCTGGCCAGCCCAGCCCGCCACCGCGTACAGGTTCGGCCGCGAGAGGTGCCAGTCGGCGAGCGGCGCCCCTCGCTGCAGGGGCACCGGGGCCTCGCCGTACTGGTACTGGGCGATCAGGGCAGCGATGTCCGGCCGCGGACCCCCAATGGCCCGGCGCGCCCGCAGGGCCACCGGCCGCAGCGAGGCCGCGGGCGCGGGTGGCAATGGCGATCCCGCCGGCAGCACCGATGCAACGGGTGGTGCGGTCGCGACGGGCACACCTGCGGCGGACCGTGCTGGACCGGTCAGTGGCACCGTCGTGGGGGTTGGCTGGCTGCTGCAGCCCGCGGTGAGCGTCACCAGGGCGAGCAGGGCGACGACCCCCTGGTACCGTGCATCGCGGGTGATGGGTTGCGCGGTGCGTGCAGCGGCCCGGCCTGCCCGGCCGGCACCGAGTCCCGTGGCGGGGCTCACCATGGTCACGGCCCCCTCCCGTCCCAGGGTGGCAACCTTGATGCGGTCGCGGCTCACACACTCACCCTCCGGTCGCCCCACCCGGTTACCGGGACCCTGCCGAACCTCACCACCAGGGGATGACCGGCGCTGTCGGGGAGGCACTGGTGGACCCACGTTGCTTCCGAGTGTGAGGTCAGGTTGGCGCGGGACGGCCTGCGGCGGCAGGGCCATCAGTTACATAGCAGCAGACCAGGGCGGTCGCCGACCGCCAGCGCGGGCAGCTCGTCACTGGTTGGCGTTACCTCCCGGGTTGGCGGGTTCAGGCTGGCCCGAAGGACCCGCCTGGTTGCCGCCGCCGCCGGGGCCGCAGTCCTGGTTGGCCACGGCGGTGTTCAGCGGCGCGCTCATGCGCCCGACCGCGAATCCGGCCCCGCCGATGGCGATCATCGCGGCCAGGATGAGCGCGAGGTCCATGCGGGTGCGCGCGTGAGGCGCCCGACGGAGCGGGGACGTTACCTCCACCGCGCCGTCAGCCGGTACGGCGTCGGTGACCGGCAGCGCGTCCGATGGGAGAGGTTCAGGGGGTACAGACATCCGGGTCCTCCTACTCAAACCTGAGCGCCTCGATGGGGTCGAGATGTGCGGCCTGTCGCGCCGGCCAGACCCCGAAGGCCACGCCGACGACGGCGCTGAACCCGGTCGCGACGAGCACCGTGAACGGGCTGAAGACGAAGCCCCAGCCGGCCATCTGGCCGATCACCGCTGAGACCGCCAGGCCGAGGGCGATCCCGAGCAGGCCGCCGAGCAGCGAGAGGGTCAGCGCCTCGGCCAGGAACTGCAGCAGGATGTCGCGGTTGCGGGCGCCGATTGCCTTGCGGATGCCGATCTCGCGGGTCCGCTCGCGGACCGACACCAGCATGATGTTCATGATCCCGATGCCGCCCACCACGAGCGAGATCGAGGCGATCCCGGCCAACAGGACCGCCAGCAGCGTCGACACTGACGAGACCGTTCCGATCAGCTGCGCCTGGTTGGCGATCACGAAGTCGTCGGCCGCGCCGCGCGGGATGGCGTGCCGGCCCTCCAGGGTGGTCGTGATGCGAGCGGTCACCGCAGCCATGCGGCCGACCGTGGCGACGCTGACCCCGATGGTCCGCACGCTCTCCCCCCCGACGAACTGCGACTGGACGGTGGCCACCGGGACGACGACCTTGTCGTCCTGGTTCAGAATCCCGGCGCCGCCCTTGGGCTGGAGGATGCCGATCACGCGGAACGGGATGCCCCCTACCTGCACGTCCGTGCCGACCGCTCCCGGTCCGAGCCCGAGGTTCGTCGCCGTCGTCGCGCCGAGCACCGCCACCCGAAGCGCGAGGGTGCTCGTCACGGGCGTCAGGAACGCGCCGCTTCGGACCGATTCGTTGTGCACCCGGGCGTAGTCGGGCGTGGTGCCCACGATCGTGGTGACGGTGCGGTGCGGCCCGGCGACCACGGCCTGCTGCGTGGCGATCTCCGGGGCGACGGCGACCACGCCGGGAAGCCGGCGGATGGCGGCCGCGTCGCCGAGCGTCAGGGTCGTCGCGGATCCCGGTTCGCCCGCGCGCGGGCCGCTCACCGCGGTCCCCGGGTTCACGGTCAGCAGGTTGGTGCCGAGGCTCTGCAGCGCGCTGGTGATTCCCTGTGTGGTGCCCTGGCCGACCCCCACCAGGGCCACCACGGATGCCACTCCGATCACCACCCCAAGCATGGTGAGAGCGGTCCGCAGCCGATTGGAGCGCAGCCGGGCCAGCGCGAGCCGGCCCAGTTCGAGCCCGTTCATGCCGCCAGCCGCCCGTCCCGCATGCGGACCTGGCGCCCCGCGGACAGCGCCACGTCCGGGTCGTGGGTGATCAGCACGATGGTCCGCCCGGCGCGGTGCAGTGCCCGCAGCTGGGCGATGACCTCCGCGCTGCTGTCGCTGTCGAGGTTGCCGGTCGGCTCGTCCGCGAGCAGTAGCGCCGGCTCGGTCACCAGGGCCCGGGCGATGGCGACCCGCTGCTGTTCGCCGCCGGAGAGCTCGGTCGGCTCGTGCGCGAGGCGGTCGCCGAGGCCTAGCCGTTCCAGGGCCCCGCGGGCCCGCGCCTCCCGCTCCCGGCGGCCCACCCCCTGGTAGAGCAGCGGCGCCGCCACGTTGTCGAGCGCAGACATCCGCGGCAGCAGGTTGTAGGTCTGGAACACGAAGCCGATCTCGCGGCTCCGCACCCGGGCGAGCTCGTCGTCATCCAGGTCCGTCACCAGGACCCCGGCGAGCACGTAGCTGCCCGTGGTCGGGCGGTCGAGACAGCCGAGGATGTTCATCAGGGTGGTCTTCCCCGAGCCGGAGGGCCCGACGACCGCGACGAACTCCCCCGCGTCGATGGAGAGGCTCACCGCGCGAAGCGCCGGCACCTGGATGCGCCCTGTCTGGTAGACACGGCTCACGTCGTCCACGGCGATGAGCGGCGCGCTCATTGCTGCTGCCCTCCACCTCCGCTCCCGGCGGCGGGAAGCAACCCCGGCAGGCCCGTCCCGGAGGAACTGGTGCCGGTCTGCGGGGCGATGGTCCCGGTGACCACCAGCTCGCCATCGGACAGCCCCGAGCGGATCTCGGCCAGGGTGGAGGTAATGAGCCCCACCTGTACGGCCCGGTCGTGCGGCTGGCCGGCCGCGTCGAGCACGCGGACGGTGTACTGCCCCGGGCCGCCGGCGAGCGCGACGGACGGCACTGCCAGCACGTTCCGGGCCTGGGCGGTGGTCACGGAGACCAGGGCCGTCATGCCCGCGGCCGTCCCGCTCGGCGCAGCACCGAGGGTAACCACGATTGGGAAGGTGACGACCCCTGCCGATCCCGAGACGGTGCCGCTCGGAAGGATCGATGACACGGTACCCGAGGCAGACGCGCCGAGGGCCGTGATCGCGACGCTCGCGACCTGGCCGACGGCGAGCGAGGGCAGGTCCGTTTCGGTGACGCTGGCCGTGACCTGGAAGGTCCCCGCGCCAACCACCACGTCCGCGGCCGCGGGGGCCGCGGCGCCGGCGACGATGTTGACGGCCAGGACCACGCCGTCGACGGGGCTGCGGAGCGTGGCACCGTCGAGGGTGAGCTGCGCCTGGCGAGCGGTCTCGCGTGCGGATGCCACTGCGCTGGCGTCCGACGCCAGCACGGACGCCGGAGCTGCCGCAACCTTGGTGCGGTACGAATCCTGTGCGACCGCCAGGGACAGGCCTGCCGTGGCGAGCTGGCCGGCGGCCTGCTGGCTCGACGCCTGGCCGGCGACCCGCAGCGAGTCGATCTGCTGCTGGGCCTGCACGATGGCCGCCTGATCTGCCGCGATGGTGTCCGCCGGCGGGCCGGCCGCCTGGTCGGCGACCAGTTTCGTCTGGGCCGCCTGCAGCGCCCGCTGCGCCTGGCTGAGCTTCAGCGCGTCGAGCTGCGACGCCTGGCCCGACTGGCTGCTCGCAGCTTGCATCTGGAGGGTCGCGGCGTCCAGCTGCTGCTGGGCCTTGGCCACGGACGCCTGCCCGGCCAGGGTCACCGCCTGGAGCTGCTGCCGAGCCGCCGCGACGGCGGCCTGGTCGGCCGCGCTGGTGGACGAGGACGGACCCGGACTGGCCGCCTGGTCGGCGGCCAGTTTCGCCTGGGCAGCCTGCAGCGCCTGCTGCGCCTGGCTGACGTCCAGGGCGGCCTGCGCCTGGGCCGCCTGCAGCGCCTGTTGCGCCTGCGTCACCTGCTGGGCCGCCTGCTGGGCCGCGAACGTCGCCTGGGACGACGAGGCCTGGTTCTGGAGCGTCAGGGTGTCGAGCTGCTGCTGCGCCTGCAGGATGGCCGCCTGGTCGGCCGCGATGGTCGCGGCAAGGGGCCCGGCGGAGCGGTCTGCCAGGAGCTTCCCCTGGGCCACCTGGAGCGCGGCCTGTGCCTGGGCGAGCCGCAGCGCATCCTGGCGCTGGGTGATCGCCTCGCTCTGGCGCGCGAGCTCGAGCTGCTGGCCGGCCTGCAGGATGGCGTCGTGCGCCGCCATGCGGTCTGCCGGCGTGGCGCCTGCGCGGTCCACCGCCAGGCGTGCCGCCGCACTGGCGAGGTCGGCCTTCGCCAGCGCCAGCTTCGCGGACGCGGCGCTCGCATCGGCGACGGCCAGCACCGCACCGCGCGTCACCCGGTCGCCCGGACTCGCCTGCACGGACTGCACCACCCACACGCCGCTGCCCGAGCTGCCGGTCGCCGGCGTCCCGGTGTCCAGCACCGGGCTGGCACCGAAGGACAGGTCGTACGTGGCCGCCGAACGCACCGCACCGCCGGTGACCACCTGCCGGGCCACCGTGGTCCGGGTGACCGCCGAGGTGAGGTACTGCACGCCCGAGGAACCACCCGGTCCCATGATGGCGATGCCCACGGTGCCGATCCCGATCGCCAGCAGCACGACGATCGCAGCTGCTTTCCACTTCACGGCGCAAGTGCCTCACGCAGCAGGTCCGGTTGGACTCGCCCCGGATGATCCGGCGTGGCAGATGAAGGGCCCGTGAATCGCAGCCCCGTCGGGATTCACCGCCGCTTCATGCTGCGCGGGGCACACTCCTGTGTCGCGGGGCCCGGTCGCGGGCACGACGCCGGGCCACCCGCATCGGACATGCAGAGGCAGCGATCGGCAACCATGAAGGCACGGATGGCCCTGGTGGCGGTCCTGATGGTGTTCGGCATCGCGTGCGTCGCGGTGGCGCTGGCCGTGTCCGGCCACCCACCCGCCCCCAGCGCGCAGCCGGCTGGCGGTGTGGCCGGACCCCCATCGGTCACCGGCCTCCCGAGCCCGGCCCTTGGCGCGAGCCCCGGGCCTCTCGGCGTTCCGGCCACGCCAACGGCGCTCTCCACGGCCGGCAGCAGGATGCCGTCGCCAGGAAGTGGTGCGTCGAGGGCGCCAAGTGCAACCGCCCCCGGAGGCCCCGTCTCGGGGACGCCCCGGGCGCCGCTGCCTGCCGCCACCGGCGAGCCTGCCGCCACCGGCGAGCCTGCCGCCACCGGCGAGCCTGGCGGGTGACTGGAGTGGTCAGCGGCCGGTGCGGGACACTCTGACCCCAGAAGGCATCGCCGGCGCGCGGAATCCGAATCCAGGCGGGGCAGCCGCGCGTCGGATCATCGGCCCGGCCGGCGCGACTCTCACGATCTCGGGGTCCTTGGACCCGCGCGACCGGAACCCCAGGTCCCAGGCAGCATCGTCACCAGCGGGCCGTCGGCAGCGGGCCGGCCGTCGGATCGGCCTGGTCAGTCGGCGGAGCCGCCGGTCGCCGGTGGGCGGACCGCCGCGTTGATGGCGCGAACCGTGGCGACCGGATCCGCCACTTCGATGATGAGTGCGGCGTAGTGCTCATGGTCGAGGTCGATCTTCACCGCCTCCTCGGGGTGGTGGACGTCGAGGAACCACCACTGCCCGTCGAAGAAGGTGCCCGCCGCGATGACCCCGGGAAGCGAGGTGCCCCCGAGGCGCAGGCCGTGCCGCTCGCGGAGAGCATCGGGATCCTGCGAGGCACCGCGCACGTGCGTCAGGGGAACCTCCACGCTGCTCTTCAATGCGAGCACCTTGTCGAAGCCCTCGACCAGCACGCGCAATCTCCCGTTCGCGATCTCCACTTCGGTCATGGTGCTCCTCGTGCGCTCGCGACGTTGCTGGCGGACAGGAGCGTCCGCCTTCGGGTCGACCCTGAGATTCGCGAGCGCGGCGGGTCATCATGCCGGACGCGGAGCCGGACGGCAACTGGGGAACTCTGCAGCGAACGAGGGCGCCGTTGCACCCGGTCGGTCGCGTCACGAGCGCCGCTCGCAGGTGACAGGAGGGCATCCATCTGTGGCATCTCCTTCCTGCGCGCGCCCGTGGGAGGTGACGGCGTCAGCGGACCCGCACGATCCCCAGCGCATCACGCCGGCCCTCGGCCCGCACGTCGATGCGGGTGATCGCGAGATACCCCACCAGGAGCACGATGAGGCCGCTGAGAACCACGGCCACGCGGGCATCCCCCAGCCCGAGGCCGCCCAGGAAGGGCTTGCCCAGCCAGTCGGCTACCGAGGCCCCCAGGGGTCGGGTGATCACGTAGGCCGTCCAGAAGGCCGCGATCTCGTGCCAGCCGAGGAACCGGTACCCGAATGCCGGGATGGCGAAGAGGATCGCGAAGAGGATGGCCGAGCGCAGATAGCCCAGCCCGAGGGTGGCCGCGGTGAGATCGCCCGCCGCGGTCCCCAGCGCGAAGGTGGCCATCACGGT
>JAJYJR010000189.1 GCA_021789355.1 Chloroflexota bacterium
GATCCAGCAGCTGGGCGTCCGGCTCAGCCGCCTGAGCAGCGTGCACGAGATCGGCGTCGCCATCGCGACCGAGCTGCGGCAGCTGATCGACTACCACAACGTGCGCGTCTACCGCCTGCTGCCCGATGGCGACCTGGTCGCCGTGGCGATGCGGGGGCAGGTCGGCGAGTACGTGGACGAGACGCCCGAGCAGCTTCGGGTCCGCCTGGGGCAGGGAATCACCGGGTGGGTTGCCGAGCACCGGCTGGCGCAGCTGGTCGACGACGCGGCGGCAGACCCCCGCGTCCTGACCATCCCGGGGACGGCGGCCGGCCTGGACGAATCGATGCTGCTGGCCCCGATGATGTACGAGGACGAGGTACTGGGCGTACTGGTGCTCTCGAAGCTGGGCCTCCGCCAGTTCAGCCAGGACGACCTGCGGCTGCTCGAGATCTACGCGAGCTTCGCGGCGCACGCCATGGCCAGCGCGGACGCGGCCGAGCGACTCCGCGACCAGTCGGTGGCGCTCGAGCGGCAGCTGCGGAGCCAGCGGGTCCTGCTGCAGATCACCGAGTCGATCCTGACGACGCTCGATCCGAGGCGCGTGCTGGACCTGATCGCCGAGGGGCTGGCCGCGCTCGTGCGCTACGACAACCTCGCGATCGCGGAGGTCGACCCGTCCACCAACCTGCTCCGGAACATCCTCGCCATCGGGGTCGACGCCCGGGAGGGCACCCGGGACTGGCTCCCCGGGGAGGAAGGGCTCTCGACCTGGGCGGTACGACGTAACGAGCCACTGCTCGTGCGCGAGGGACGGAAGGATCCGAGGGCCCGGCACGTCCCGGGGCTCGAGCCGCTCGACGGCAGCGTCATCGCGGTGCCACTCCGCGGCAGGTCCGGCCCGACCGGCGTCCTGACGCTCGAACGGCTGGGCACGGCCGACCGCTTCACAGACGAGGAGTTCGAGCTGGTCAAGCTGTTCGGCGCCCAGGTGTCCATCGCGCTGCAGAACGCCGAGGAGCACCGGGCGGTCGAGATCCGCGCCGAGACAGACGGGCTCACGGGGCTTCGCAACAAGGGCACGTTCGACCGCCAGCTGGCACAGGCGGTGACTCATGGCGGCCAGTTCAGCCTCCTGATGATCGACCTCGACGACTTCAAGGCCGTGAACGACGCTCAGGGCCACCAGGCCGGGGACGCGGTGCTGCGGCACATCGCGGTTGCGCTCCGGAACAGCGTTCGGGACACCGACGTGGTGTTCCGCTACGGCGGTGACGAGTTCACGCTCCTCCTGCCCGGCACGGACGCGCGGGGTGCGCGGGCGGTGGCGAATAAGGTGAGCCGGGCGGTCGGCGACGTGGATGGCGTGCCCGGGGCGCGACCCGTGACCTGCTCGATCGGCATCGCCTCGTACCCGGACGATGGCGCAGAGCAGGACGCGGTGCTGCTCGCCGCCGACCGGGCATGCTATGTCTCGAAGCGCAGCGGGCGCGGGCGCATCTCGACGGCCCAGGAAGGGCTCGCGCTGGTGGCCGAGTTCCGGCTGACCACCCCCACTCCGGTGGACGAACCCGCGGCGGCGGCCCGGGTCGCGCTGGCGTCCTGACGCCACACGGATGCCGCGATCAGCGCGCGGCGTGGCCCACCTGGGTACCATCGGCAGTGTGCACCCGTCGCCGCGACCCCGCATCGTCGTCACGCTCGGGGATCCGCGCCGCTCCCACCACGAGGCCAACGCGCGACGCAAGAACGACCTGTACCTCGATGCGGTGCGGCGCGGCGGCGGCGACCCGATTCCCCTCGACGAGACGTGTGGGATCGACGACCGGACGGCGGCGCTCGGGGTGATGGACGGGCTGCTGCTCAGCGGCGGCACCGATCTCGATCCCGCCCTCTATGGCTCGGCGCCCGACCGCTCCGTGGGGATCGAGCGGCGCCGCGATGCGCTCGAGCTGGCGGCGTGGGGGATGGCCGGGGCGCGCGGTCTGCCGGTGCTCGGCATCTGCCGCGGGCTCCAGGCGGTCAACGTGTTCATGGGCGGACGACTCGTCCAGCACCTCGACGGGCACGAGAGCCCGAGCTATCTCGAGGGGCCGCCCGTGACCCACCCGCTCAGGCTGGTGCCCGGGTCGCGCATCGAGCGGATCCTCATCCCCGACGGGGCAGAGGGCTCGCACGGCGGACAGCGCGAGGGCCGCCGCGAGTGGAGCGTCAACACCTACCACCACCAGGGGGTGCGCCCGGTGGATGTCGCGCCCGGCCTCGCACCGGTCGGCTTCGCGCCGTATGGCGCGGCCGAGCTCGTCGAGGCGTTGGAGGCCATGGACGGCCAGTGGGTCATCGGCGTGCAGTTCCACCCCGAGCGCAGGGAATCGACGCCGCCCGAGTTCGAGCGCCTGTTCGCGGCGCTCGTGGACGCGGCCCGGCTGGGGCGCTGACAGGGCGCGGCCCTGTCCCTTACGGCCGGCCGGCCTCCACGATCCGCTGCAGGAACTGCTGGGTCCGCGGCTCCCGGGGGTGGCTGAAGATCTCGGCGGGCGGCCCCTGCTCCAGGATCACGCCGGCGTCCAGGAAGCAGACGCGGCTCGCGATGTCCCGGGCGAACCCCATCTCGTGCGTGGCGATGAGCATCGTCATCCCGCCGCGCGCCAGCTCGCGGATCACGTTCAGCACCTCGGCCACGAGTTCGGGGTCCAGGGCGCTGGTGATCTCGTCGAGCAGGAGCAGGTCCGGTTCCATGGCCAGGGCGCGCACGATGGCGACGCGTTGCTGCTGGCCGCCCGAGAGCCGGTCGGGGAACTCGCCGCGCTTGTCCGCGAGCCCGAACCGGTCGAGCAGCGCCACCGCGCGCCGGTCGGCTTCCGGGCGGGGCAGGTGCAGCACCTTGCGGGGCGCAAGCGTGACGTTGGCCAGGACGCTCATGTGCGGGAACAGGTTGAACGCCTGGAACACGATCCCGATGTGGTGGCGGACCCGGTTCACGTCGACCCCGCGCGCGGTGATCTCCTCCTCCTGCAGGTAGATGCTGCCCGCGTCGACCGGCTCGAGCAGGTTGACGCAGCGCAGCAGGGTGGACTTGCCCGACCCTGACGCACCGATCAGGCACACAACCTCGTGCTCGGCCAGCGACAGGTCGATTCCGCGCAGCACCATGGTCGACCCGAATGACTTCCAGGCCCGGTCCACGCGCAGCGCGGGAACGGGTCCGCCGGACCGCGAGGGCGCCGCGGTCATCGAGCCCCCGCCAGGAAGCGCCGGCGGTCGCGCGCGATCAGCACATCCACGAACCGGGCCATCGGGACCGTGACCACCAGGAAGACGAGCGCCGTGACGATGTACGGGGTGAAGTTGAACGAGGCGGACTGGTCGATCTGGGACTGGCGGAAGATCTCGACGACGCCGATGTAGGACACCAGCACGGTGTCCTTCTGGAGGCCGATGAAGTCGTTGAGCAGCGGCGGAATCACGCGGCGGACGGCCTGCGGCAGCACCACGTACCGGAGCGCCTGGAGCTGCGACAAGCCCAGCGATCGCGCCGCGGCTTCCTGGCTCGGATGGACCGACTGGATTCCCGCGCGGTACACCTCGGAGACATACGCCGAGTAGACGAGCGTGAGAGAGATCACGGCGTACAAGAACGGATCGTTGGGGACGCCTTCGATCTGCAGCCCGGGGATCCCGAACCCGAGCACGTAGATGATCAGGACGCCGGGGACCGCGCGGAAGAAGTCGGCGTAGATGGTGGCCAGGAGCCGCAGCGGGAAGAAGATGGGGCCGGGCAGGCTCCGCAGCACCGCCAGGATCAGCGCCAGCACGAGGATGAAGACCTCGGCGATGCAGAACAGCTGCACGTTGACCCAGAACGCCGGGACGATGTCGGGCACGGATTGCGCCCACACCGTCCCGTCGAAGAACGAACGCTGGACCTCCGGCCAGCCGGGAGCGTGAACGACGATCCACGCGACGGCACCGAAGAAGACGACGGTGCTCGCGAGCGCGATGAAGGTGGACCGCAGCGCGGAGCGATCATGGCCCCCGCCGGGGCGTGGCGGGCGGCGGCCGGAGAGAGCGACCAGCTCGCCCGAGTCGAGCGGGCCGCCCCCGGCCCGGATGCCACTCACGCCGTGAGCAGCGCGGCCGGCACTACGGCTGCAGGACCGGCGCGCTCGCCTTGTCCGAGAGCCACTCCGTGGTGATCTCGGCGAGGCTTCCGCTCGCCTTCAGGGCGCCGATCGCCTGGTTCACGCATGTCGTGAGCGGGCTTCCCCTGGCCAGGACCAGGCTGAAGTGCTCCGCGTCGGGGCCGGGGGTCACGGGGAACTGGCCCACGATCACGCTGTTGTCGAGCTGCGCAGCGGTGATGTAGAACGCCGTAGGGAGGTCTGTGACGATGCCGTCGATCTGCTTCGCCTTGAGGGCCTGGATCGCCGCGTCGTTCGACGAGTAGACGGAGATCGTCGCCGTAGGGGCCACGACCGTCTTGATGGCGGTGTAGGCGGTCGTCCCCTGCATCGCGCCGAGCCGGTACGGCTTGAGCTGGGCGATCGATGTCGCGGCGGTGATCGGGTCGCCCTTGAGCGCGACGACCGACTGCGCCACGTAGTAGTAGCCATCCGACATGTCGACGGCCGTTGCACGCTCCGGCGTATACGACACCTGGGCAAGGTAGAAGTCGAACGGCTTCGTGCCGGGGGCGTAGGAGTTGTCGAAGGGCACTACGGTCCACACCACGTTGCTCTTCCCGAATCCGAGCTGACCGGCGACCGCGTACGCGACGGCGCTCTCGAACCCCTGCCCGTTGGTTGGATCGCCGAGCTTCCACGGCTTCGGCGGGGTCCCGCTGTCCGTCGCGAAGTACGGAGGATAGGCGGGGTTGTCGGTGCCGATGGTGAGCTTGCCTGCGCTGAGGGTCTGCACCTGGCCGTTCATGCAGCTGGCGGCGATCGCCGCGGCCGACGCCGGGGCACTCGGGACTGCGGCGGTGCCGGCGACCAGGCTCGGAGCAGCACTGGGCGCGGCTGGCTGCGCGGCACTCGCCGCAGGCGCCGCCTGGGTGGCAGGCCCGATCTTGGGCGCCGTGGTAGCGCCGGCTCCGCATCCGGCGAGCAGCGCGACGGTCATCGCCGCGGCGAGCAGCCTGATCCTGGTATGCATCCGTGGCCTCCTCTCGCTCCCACGCACCGCAACGCACCCACGCGCTCACGGAGCGACCCTTCCTCGTCAGTGTAGCCGCCGTGCCAGTGCCGCTCGAGGCCCCGCGACGGCCTGGCACAGTCTCGATTCGCACGGGCCTATCCGCCCGGCTCTATCCGCGCGGCGCCCTGCGAATCGTCAGCCGATCGCCGGCCCGGAACCCCAGGCGCGCCGCGGCGTCGCCCTGGTCGACCGCGAGGCAGAGGCGGCCGTAGGAATCCTCGTAGAGGAGCGCCTCGCCCTGAGGCACGGCCGCGAAGGTCAGCTGCCACGTCAGCGTCGCGGGAGCCGCCTGGCGCGGCCAGACGCGGTCGCCGTCGAGGGCCGGTCCGTGCGGGGACGGCGAGACCTGCAGCGAATCCCCCGGCTTCAGCGCCCCCAGCGCGGCCTCGAGGTCCTGGCGCTCCCCGGCTAGCTTGACGTTGCCGAACGTGTCCACATAGATCACGGCGGTCGCCAGTGCGTCGGGCATCATCTCCGGCGCCGGCAGATCGGGGCGCACCAGGCCCGACGGGTCGAGCGGCCGCCCGAACGCCTCGAGCGGCACGCCGAGGGCCAGGTGGGCGCCGGCCGGGGCGAAGACGTCGCGGCCGTGGAACGACGCGCTGACCACCGGGAGCCGGTAATCGGCGTTTTCGAGGGCGTGTGCGGCAACGATCCCGCCCAGCCGGTCCGAGGCAGGCAGGAGGAGGCCGTTGTCCGGCCCCACGAGTACGTCGCCGCGCGCGACGCGAACGGCGATCGGCAGGCGCGCGGTGCCAACTCCGGGATCGACTACGGCGACATGCACGCCCACGGGCAGGTATGGCAGCGCGGCCCACAGCAGCAGCGCGCCGTCGAGCACCGCGTACTTCGCGATCTCGTGGCTGACGTCGAGGAGCCGGACGTCCGGGGCGATGCCGAGGATCACGCCTCGGCAGATAGCGGGCGAGGGGTCGCGCTCCCCGAAGTCCGTGGTGAGGCTGACCAGCGGCCGCGCGTCGCGGACGCTCCCGGCGCTTTCGGCGCCATCTCGGAGTGTCCGCTCGGCGGCGGGCGTAAGGACTGGTCGCGTGAAGGTGGCGGGCACTCAGTCGATGGTAGCCGACCGTACACTGGCGCCGTGCGCGTGCGCGCCATTCGCCTTCGCCTGCTCGCGGCCGCCGCGGCCCTCCTCTGGGGAGCCGTGATCCTGGCCGTCGCCCTCGCCTACCGTCCGGGGGTCCCGGTCGCCCCGCTCGTGGCGGCCACGCCCGTCGTGGGACTGGCCGCATCGCTGGTCGCGATCGCGTGGCCACCGCTCGTCAGGGGACGGCGGGAATCCGCCGTGGTGGCGTGGGCCGGCATCCTCGAGCTGCTGCTCCTCGCGCCGTCGGTGGCCGGGCTGGTCGCCGCCCTGCGCCAGACCTCCGCGTCACCCTTCCTCCCCTCCCTCGAGGACGCGTACGGCTGGTTCCTCGCGCTGGGGGCCGCGTCCCTGCTGGCCGGCCTCGGCCTCTCGAGGCGGGTGCTTGGCGGCACCTCGCTACGGCGCGCCCGCGCGGCGCTCGCGGGGCTGATCGCGGTCGCGCTGCTCGCCGTCGGGTCGGGCGTGTCCGGGGTGGCCGCGCTCGGCACCGAGCTCGCGCTCTCCCCGGCGGCCGGTCCGGGGAGTCCGCTCGCGTCGGCCGCGCCGCCGCTTCCACCGGCCTGCTCGACGCTGCCGAGTGTCCCGGACAGCGCAAGCGTGTCCGTGCGGGCCGTGGCCTGGAGCGGCAACCACAAGGTCGGGACCGTCACCCTGACGGGCGCTCGCGCGGGCGCCAACGAGCGCTGGACGGCCACCCTGGCGGGGTGGCCGGTGGACTCGGGGCGGGAGCCCTCATCGCTGAACTACGCAAGAGTCGGGTCGTCCGCATGGCTCCGGCCCGCCGGCGCCCCGTGGAGCGAGGTACCGGTGACCGAGGAGATCACCCCGTACGTGGAGGTCGGGGCGACGCCCGCGCCGGTGATTCTGCAGGACCGCGAGACGCTCGACTCGGAGGTGATCCGCGTCACGCTCGCGAGCCCCGCACGCCTCGCGGCGGAGGATGTCGGGATCGAGATCGTCGACGGCGTCCGGGCCCGCCACTGCCGGCTCCTGGCCGGTGGCTCTGTCGCGCTGCAGGCGTTCCGGCCATTGCGCTGGCTGATCGGGCAGCCTCCCCTGTCCGACGCGACCGCGATCGCCGACTGGCGTGGCAACCTGGACTGGTGGCTGATGCCCGACGCCCAGCTGGCGATGGTCTCGGTCTCGGTGGAGGGCCTCAACCCGGGCTGGCCGGGAGGCCTGCAGGGTATCCTCCAGGCGACGCTGACCACGCGACCGCTGGCGAGCCCGCCCCCCATCGCGGTCCCGACTCCATGAGCGACCCGGAGGCTGGCGCATGACCCTGTCGCACGAGGACCGCGCCGGCCTGAAATGGGACCGGGCGGCCCGGTACCTGAGGATCGCGCAGGTCCTGCACCAGCACCGCGAAGGGCTCGGTGCCGGTGCCGTCGCCGAGCTGGTGGGGGTCTCGAAACGCACGGTGTACCGCGACCTCGCCGCGATGGAGCGGGACGCGGGGCTCCCGATCTGGCAGGACGCCGGACGGTTCGGGCTGGAGGAGGGGGCGTTCCTCCCCCCGCTCGACCTGACGCTCCACGAGGCGATGACCCTGTTCCTGGCCGCGCGAGTCCTGGCCAAGGCCAGCGACGAGTACGACAGCGAGCTGATCGGCGCGTTCGTGAAGCTCGCCGCGGTCCTGCCGAAGGTGCTCGCCGAGCACATCCAGGCGACCGCCGATCTCGTCGCGAAGCGGCCCCCGGACCCGCGGTTCACCCGCGTCTTCCGGACGCTGACCGAAGCGTGGGCGCGCGGGCGGGTGGTGGAGATCGAGTACGACGCCCGGACCTACGACCCGTCGCGGGGGGTGCGTCGGGCCCGGGTCCGGCCCTACGCGATCGAACCGTCGGCGCTGACGCATGCGCTGTACCTGATCGGGCTCGACGAGGAGCGGGGCGGCCGGCGGACGTTCAAGGTCGAGCGGATCCGCGACGCGACGCTGACCGCGGAGACCTTCGAACGTGAGGAGGCGGGAGGAACCGCCGCCGAGCTCGCCCGCGGCTGGGACGTGATCGCCGACCAGCCGCTGGAGGCCGTCACGGTCCGCTTCTCCCCCGAGGTGGCGCGCCGCGTGGCCGAGACCCGCTGGCACGCGAGCCAGCGGCTCGAGTCGCAGCCGGATGGCTCGCTGCTGTGGCGCGCGCAGGTCGCCGGGCCGCACGAGGTGCTGGTCTGGATCCTGGGCTGGGGCGGTGACGCGGAGGTGCTGGAACCGCCTGAGCTGCGCCTGCGCGCGGCCGAGGAGCTCCGGCGGGCGGCGGCCAGGTACGGCGCCGGGGGCTGACGCGGGGCGCCGCCCCGGCTACGGAGCGCCCACCTCCGCCGCGGACCGCCTGGCCTCGGCCGACACCCTGAGCAGCCGGGCGAACCAGTGCAGCCACAGGGCCTCGTGAAGCTCCCGCTGCCGGCCTCCGGGCAGGCCCACGTGCCGCAGCGTCACGTGGGTCGCCTCGCCGTGGTCGATCGCGTCGAGCGCCACCACCGTCGGCTGCCCCAGCGACGCATCCTCCCAGTCGAACGAGAACGACACGTGCTGAGGCGGATCCACCGCCAGGACGGCGCCGACCGCCGTCGCGTCCGCGAGCCGCAGCCGGATGGGCGCCCCGACTCGTGCCTCGAACTCCGCGCCGTCCAGCCACCGGGCGAGCCCGTCGGGGGTCGAGAGCAGCGGCCAGACCGCATCCCGGTGCGCTCGCACCTCGCCCTGCAGCTCGACGCTGTGGCGCTGGTCCATGACGCGAAGCATACGCAGGCCTGCGACAGCGCGAATGGTGGGCGGGCCTGGCGACGCCGCCTGGGAGAGGGGTGACCGGTGGGTCACGCCGCCCGGGCGGAGCGAAATGGGCGGCCGACCCCCGGGCAGGACCCCTCCCGTTGCGTCTACTGCGCCTTGACCGCCGAGATGAGGCGCGTCAGGACGTCCTTCGCATCGCCGAAGAGCATCCCCGTCTTCGGGTCCGTGTAGAGCAGGTTGTCGATGCCCGCGTAGCCGGGCCGCATGGACCGCTTGACCACGATGATGCTGGCCGCCTTGTCCACGTCGAGGATCGGCATGCCGTAGATCGGGCTCGCGGGATCCGAGCGCGCGGCCGGGTTCGTCACATCGTTGGCGCCGAGCACGAGGGCCACGTCCGCCCGCTGGAACTCCGGGTTGATGTCGTCCATCTCGTACAGCTGCGGATATGGCACGTTCGCCTCGGCGAGGAGCACGTTCATGTGCCCCGGCATGCGGCCCGCGACGGGGTGGATGGCGTACTTGACGTCCACGCC
>JAJYJR010000190.1 GCA_021789355.1 Chloroflexota bacterium
GGCCCGTGCCCCTCGGCGGCGCGCGGCGCACGCCGCTCGGGGCGTTCGGCCTGGGCGCCATCTTCGCCATCGGCTGGACGCCCTGCATCGGTCCCACGCTCGGCGCGATCCTGGGGCTGGCGGCGCTGGGCCCCAGCGTGCAGGCGGGCCTGCTGTTCGCGGCCTACTCCGCCGGGCTGGGCATCCCGTTCATCCTGTTCGCGCTCGCGATCGACCGGACGCCCGGCCTCGTCCACACGCTCCGCCGGCACGCGCGGGCGATGGAGCTGGCGGGTGGCTCCCTGGTGGTGCTGGTAGGGCTGAGCCTGGTGTTCGACTGGCTGGGCTGGTTCGCCGCGCGGTTCAGCTACCTGACCCCGCGTGTCTGACCCGGCTCCCGCCCCTCCCGACGCACGCCGCGGCGTGGTGGGCCCGTTCAGCGGCCGCCAGCTGCTGGTGCTCGCGCTGGCCGTCGTGGTCGTGGCCGTCGCGCTCAAGGCCGTCACCACGCCCATCGGCACGGCGGCACCGCCGGCGCCCACGCCGGGCGCATCGTTCGTCGCGTTCGCCGCGCCCCAGCAGGGGCTGCAGCCCGGGGATCGCGCCCCCGAACTGGTGGGGACCGCCAACGGCCGGCCGGTTGAGCTCACCGACCTGCAGGGCCGGCCGATCCGCCTGTCCGACTTCCTCGGTCACCCCGTGTGGATCAACTTCTTCGCCTCCTGGTGCCCTCCCTGCCAGTCGGAGACGCCGACCATCGAGGAGGTCTACGAGACGGATCGGGCGCAGGGGCTGGCGGTCATCGGCGTGAGCGTCCAGGAGTCGTCGGTCGCCGACGTCCTCGCCTACGCAAAGACGTATGGGCTGCAGTACACGATCGGGTTCGACGGCACGTCGGCCATCTACCGGGCCTATCACGTGTACGGGCTGCCAACGCAGGTCTTCATCGACCGACAGGGGCTGGTGCGGCAAGTGTGGAACGGGCCGCTCTCGTTGTCCCAGGCCGAGCAGATGCTGGCGCCGCTCCTGGGGAGTCCCGCCCCGTAGCCTCGGCCGCGCCCGCAGTCAGAGCGGCTCGAAGCGGAAGCGATCCCGGTCGGCGACCAGCCGGCCCACCGGCGTGCGCGGTTCGTGCGACAGCACCACCGTCCAGCCCTCCTCGACCGCGCGCCGGAAGAGCCCCACCTTGACCTCCACGCTGGTCAGCGGGAAATCGTCGAACGACGTGACCCAGCGGGGGTTCGCACTCCACGGTCGCATGAACAGGTCGCCGAAGAAGCCGACGGTGCGGTCGCGGCCGCGCACCACCACGGCCTGGTGTCCGCCCGAGTGCCCGCCGGTCCGGATCGCCGTGACGCCCGGCAGCAGCTCCGCCTCGCCGTCCACGGCGCCGGCCCATCCCGCCTGCTCGACGAGCCGCAGCTCGCCCTGCTCGTAGCTCGCCTGCAGCCGCGGGTTGTCGCCCAGCGCGAACTCCCATTCCAGGCGCTGCGCGGCGATGCGAGCCCGCGGGAAGGCGGCCGCACCGTCCTGCGCCAGCAGTCCGCCGGCGTGGTCGAAGTGGAGGTGGCTGAGTGCCACCACGTCCACCGTGGCCGGATCGAACCCGGCGGCGCGAAGGGCCGGCAGGACGGGTGGTCCCTGGAGGTCCCGCTGCTGGCGCATCTTCTCGTCCGAGCGCTCGCCGATGCCGGTCTCGACCAGCACGCGCCCGCCCGGCGCCTCCACCAGCAGGCAGTTGAGGGCCTGCAGGAGTGCACCCTGCGCGTTGATCTCGTCGGCAACCAGGCGCTGCCACATCACGCGCGGCACCGGGCCGAAGAGCGTTCCGGCATCGGAGCGGAACGTGCCGGCCTGCACGAGCGAGATCCGGGTGCCGCCCCCGAGGTCGGCCGACCAGGCGACACCTTCACGGATGGTCATCTGTACTCCCCTGCTTGCGGCCGGCGGCCTATCGCCGCGGCGACCGCGGCCCCAGGCGCCGGTCCTTCTCGAAGTCGCGGTAGAACTCCGACGCGGTGGGCGTCTCCTGGCCCTGGTACCTGGATTTCAACGAGGGGCTGCCGTAGGGTCGTTCCACGGGGCTCGTCATGCGGAAGAAGCTGATCTGCCCGATCTTCATGCCACTGTAGAGCGTGATCGGCAGGTTCGCCACGTTCGACAGCTCGAGCGTCAGGGTCCCCTTCCACCCCGGGTCGACGTAACCGGCCGTGGAGTGGATGAGGAGCCCCAGGCGGCCCAGCGAGCTGTTGTGTGTCGGGATGAACGATCGCGACACGAGGAACAGTCCGCGCGGTGACGCAACCTGGATGCAGCGCACGGGAACCGGAGTGACCTCGCGCACCGCGTCGATGGTGCGGAAACGGTGGAAGGGCGCGTTCGCCGGCTTCTGCCGGGCGAGCTTTCGGCGGAGGCGGAAGACGGGCCGATCCGGCGTGAACTTCACGCGGTACTTCGGTCCGTGATCGATGCCTTGCAGGATGGCCCGGCCCACGGTCTTGACGGGCCGGAACCCGAGACTCGCGGCGAGCTCGACCACGCCGTCGGCGACCACTTCCCTCGTGCTCGTGAACTCGCAGCGCCCGGCGATGTCGTCCACGAAGCCGTCCGTGTCCATCAGTCCCTGCAGGAGGGCAAGGCGCTGGGCGGGACCAGCCTGGAAGTACGCCGGCGGAATGTGCTTGCCGTCGAGCAGGCCGAGGTACCGCAGGCGGCTCGGCAGCGAGTCGTTCCGCCGATACCGGCCGGAGGCCTCATCGCGGGTGTGCCCGGTGCCCCCGATCCGGAACGCGCGGCGTCCATAACCCACGGCGCGGACCGCGTACCCGTCACCGCTGATCTGCTCGAGGACCTCGTCGTCCCATGAGGTGATCGTCGCGGCCGTCGTGGTGCCGTCTCCCAGCCATGCGCCGAGCGTGTACGGCTCGATCGGCAGGTCGACGCGCGGCGGGTACTGCACGGGCCCGGCGAGCGGGACGTAGTGGTTCAGCTCGCCGCTGGCACGGAGGCTCCGGCGGATCTCCTCGGTCGTCCTGACCGCGAGGCGCCATGGACCGCGGCGCCGGCCCGCCTTGTCCACCGTGACCCACTGGTGCTCCGCGTCCGCCACGACGCGCGTCCCATCCGAGAACACCACCTCGCGGCACGGTCGCCCAATCATCGGCGGCGTGGCTGCCACCACCTCGGTCGGGGCGCCGGTCTCGTCGAACACCAGGTCGCCCGGCTCGAGGTCGCCCATCGTCCGCCACCCGGCGAGCGTCGGAACGGGCGTGTCGAGCGCCAGCGCCTTGCCCTCCAGCCGCGCGACCAGGTCATCGGGCAGTTCCACCCACTCGAGCGTCTGGCCCAGCACGAACTCTCCCGGGTGCAGGATGAACGGCGCGTCGTCCTCGATGCGGATGAGCTCGGTCAGGTCAGGTTGCGGCACCCGCACGTCGATGTAGGCGTACCGGCTGCTGCGGAAGACCCGGAACTCGCGGTCCAGGTGCAGGTCGACCGACGATGGCTGGAGGCACTCGGGATCGTACGGGTCGATCCGGATCCGGCGCGCCTCGAGCGCGGCGCGGATATCGCGGTCGGACAGGACGGCCATGCTCAGGAGCCCTTGCCCGACTGGCTGCTCGCGGCACGTGCCGAGAGCAGCCCGTCCACTTCGCGCTTCAGCTGCTCGATGTCCTCGAACGACTGGTAGACGCTGGCGAAGCGGATGTACGCGATCTGGTCGAGCTGGCGGAGGCGGTCCATGGCCAGCGCGCCGATGCGCTGGGAAGGCACCTCGCCGAAGCCGGCGGCGCGCAGCTCGGCTTCGATCGACGCCGCCGCCATGTCCGCCGCCCGCTCCGGCACCGGGCGGCGGGTCAGGGCCTTCTGCAGCCCCGACGCGAGCTTCTCCCGGTCGAACTCCTCCCGGGTCCCGTCCCGCTTGACCACCACCAGGCGCGCCGCCTCGACGCGCTCGTAGGTCGTGAAGCGGATCCCGCAGCGCACGCATTCACGCCGGCGGCGAATGGTCGCCCCTTCGTCCTGGTCGCGCGAGTCGATCACTCGGGTGTCGCGTTCGCCACAGGCCGGGCAGCGCATGAGAGACCTCGAATTGCGCGTCCGACACGACCACCGGTGTCGGGCCAACGAGCGTACCACCGGACATCGGCGGGGGGCCACCGGATCCGCCGGGATGCCGGAGGCCCGGAGCTGCCCGGATGCGGCCCGAAGGTGCCGCCCGGGTTTCGGCGAGCCTTCCGGGCACCGGCTGCGTCGCGAACCGCTACACGCGGAACGTGCGCCAGGCGGACTGCGCGGGATCCCGCGCCGCCGCCAGGTCCGCGACGTGCCTGGCGAGGGCCTCCCGGGCGTGCAGCAGGTTGAGGTAACCGCGCTTGACCGCGATCTGCGCCTCCGTGCTGCGCATCCTCGAGCGGGGCCCCGCGGCAAGCTCGCAGCCGTGCCGCACCATGTCCAGCGCGCGCCGCGCGTGGGCGATCTCGGCCACGATCCCGGCACGGCTCGCCGCGTACGTGGCGGGAGCGTCGAGGCCCTCCGCGTCGGCAAGTCCCTGGTCGAGCATCGACATCGTCGTGCCGAGGTCGTCGAGAATCACGGATCCGTCCGACTCGTGGCGTCGCACCGCATCGACCCGGGCGATCACCGTCGCGAGGATCTCGTCGAGGTGGGCGCCAAGAGCGGCGGCGTCCTGCTGGAAGCGCTCCACCTTGCGCGTCGCCCGCAGCGCTCCCGACGCCCGCTGCAGGAACAGGGCCAGCGCGGCCGCGATCACGGCCGCGAGGACCAGCGGCAGGACGACGGCGAAGTCCACCCTGTCGTGCCCGGGTCAGCCGCGGCGGGCGCGCACTGCCGCGGACAGGCGCGGCAGGATTTCGAAAAGATCGCCGACCACCATCAGGTCGGCGAACTCGGCGATCGGCGCATCGGGGTCGCGGTTGACCGCCACGATGGTGCCCGATGTCTGCATCCCGACCTTGTGCTGGATCGCCCCGCTGATCCCGGCGGCGAGATAGAGCTGAGGCTTCACGCTCTTGCCGGTCTGTCCGATCTGGTGCGCGTACCCGATCCATCCGGCGTCCACCACGGCGCGCGTCGCCCCCACCGCTCCGCCAAGGGCGTCGGCGAGCTCCTGCACGATGCCGAATCCCTCCGGCCCACCGACCCCGCGGCCGCCGGCGACGATCGTCGTGGCCTCCTCGATCGAGACGGCCTCGGAGGCCTCGGTGATGCGGTCCACGATCCGCACGGGAGGAAGATCCGCGGCCGGCGCGACCTCGACCTGCTCGACCCTTCCGGGCGCCGGTGCGACCTCGGCGGCGACGGCGCTGGGCCGCACGATCACCAGCCCATGATCGGCCGAGAACTGGCTCCTGGTCACCAGGCGGCCGCCGAACACGCTCATCTCGGCCTGGGGGCCGGTGCCGACCCAGCTGACACCGGACGAGTTCGCCAGCACGCCCCAGTCGAGCAGGGCCTGCAGGATGCCCGCCACGTCCCGGCCGTCGTTGGACGCGCCGAGCAGCAGGAACGCCGGCTCACGTTCCCGCACGAGCGTGGCGACACGCTCCGCGATGACCGTGGCGATCGGCCGCTCGCGGTCGTCCACCTGGACGGCGATCACGTCGGGTCCGTGCTCGGCCAGTGCCGTGGCCGCCGCGAGCGCCTCCGGCCCCACCAGGACCGAGGCGGCGGGGCGTCCGGCCGCGTCCCCCAGCGCCCTGGCGAGCGTCGCGAGCTCGCGGGCCAGTCGGGTCGGGGCACCGCCCGCGACCTCGCCGATCGCCCAGATCGCGCCGGCCATCAGATCAGCCTCCGGGAAGCAAGGAAGTCCACGATCCGCTCCACGGCCGCGTCGGGCGCGTCCCGCACGATCGTCGCACCGGCGCGCTGGGGCGGGGGCGTCGCCTCCTGGACGGTGGTGTGCGAGGCCGTCGACCCCACGCCCGCCGGGTCGATACCGAGATCCGCCAGCGACCACGTCGCGATCGGCTTCGACCGCGCCTGCATGATGCCGCGGAGCGACGGGTAGCGCGGCTCGCCGAGCAGCTGGGTGCCCGCGATGAGCGCGGGCATGTGCGCCTCGATGACGTCGTACCCGGTGGGGCTGATGCGCCGGACCCGGACCACGCCCGCGGCGGGATCGGGCTCGATCGACGCCGCGTAGGAGAGATACGGCAGGCCCAGCCGGGTCGCCACGGCCGCCCCCACCACCCCGCCCTGCCCGTCGGACGTGTCGGCTCCGGCCACCGCCAGGTCGTACTCCAGGCGGCCGAGCGCCGCCGCGAGCACGCGCCCCGTGGCCAGGGCGTCCGAGCCGGCCAGCGCGTCGTCCACGACCTGTACGGCACGGGCGGCACCCATGGCGAGTGCCTTGCGGATCGCCTCGACCGAGGGCGCGGGTCCCATGGTCAGCGTCACGACCTCGCCGCCGTGCGCCTCCACCAGCCTGAGCGCCGCCTCCAGCACGTACTCGTCGTTGCCGTTCGCCTCGAGGCCGGTGGAGCGGTCGACGCTCCAGCCGTCGACCAGCCGCTCGTTGCCGACGACCGGCACCGCCTTGAGCAGCACGACGATCTGCACCACTACCTCCCCTCGGCCGGCCGGGCGGCCCGGTGCCGGCTCCTGGTGGAGGGCTCGTCCGGGGCGCCGCTCATTGCGCCGACAGGAGGGCGCGGGCGATGACGAGCCGCTGGATCTGCTGGGTTCCCTCGTAGAGCTGGGTGATCTTGGCGTCCCGCATCATCCGCTCGACCGGGTACTCCGTGATGTAACCGTATCCCCCCAGGACCTGGACGGCATCGGTCGTCACCGCCATGGCGGTGTCGCCCGCGAAGAGTTTACACATGGCAGCCCAGCGAGCGGCGTCGGCTGCGCCCCCTTCGATCTGCTCGCAGGCCTCGTAGAGCAGCTGCCGCGCCGCCTCGGTCCTGGTCGCCATGTCGGCCAGCATGGCCCCCACCATCTGGTGCTCGCCGATGGGCTTGCCGAACTGGACGCGCTGGCGCGCGTAGTCGACCGCGACGTCGATCGCGCCCTGCGCGATCCCGACCGCCTGGGCGGCCACGCCCGGCCGGCTCCGGTTGAGGGTCTGCATGGCGATCCGGAAGCCCTCGCCCACCTCCCCGACGCGGTTGGCGTCGGGCACGCGCACGCCGTCGAACACCAGTTCGGCCGTGGGCGACCCGCGGATCCCCATCTTGTGCTCCAGGCGCGCGACCTGGAACCCTGCCATGCCCCGCTCGACGTAGAAGAAGCTGAGGTCCCGGTGCCGTCCCGCCTCCGGGTCTGTCACGGCGAGCACGGCCACGAGGTCGGCCTCGCTGCCGTGGCTGATGAAGCGCTTGGTGCCATCGATCCGCCAGCCATCGCCGTCGCGCACGGCCCGCGTGCGGATTCCGGCGGAGTCGGACCCCGCGCCCGCCTCCGTGAGGGCGAAGGCGTTCAGCAGCTGGCCGTTCGCCAGTCCCGGGATCCAGCGCCGCTTCTGGTCGTCGCTGCCGGCGAGCTGCAGAGGAAGTGAGCCGAGGGCCTGCACCGCGAGGATCAGTCCGCTGGTGGCGCAGACGCGGCTGACCTCCTCGATCATCAGGCAGTTGGTGAGGAGCGTGCCCCCCAGTCCGCCGTGCTCCGGGGGGTAGATGAGCGCGAAGACGTCCTGTCTCGCGAACAGCTCCACGATGTCCCGCGGGAACTCCCCGGCCTGGTCGATCTCCGCGGCCCGCGGGGCGATCCGCTCCCGGGCCAGCTGTCGCACGGCATCCCGCAGGTCGATCTGTTCCTGGGTCAGGCGGCTGGTCATGACTGGATGCCCTCCTGTCCGTGTCCGCTCGGCAGGGCGGCGAGTGCCGGCGGCAGGCTCGCCGCCAGCAGCTCGGCGATGTCGAGCGTCTGCACGCCCTCGCGTACCGTACCGGCGCCCACCGCGTCGGCGATCCCGTCGCGCATCATCACGAGGCAGAACGGGCAGGCGGTCGCCACCGCGTCCGCGCCCGTCTCGAGCGCCTGCCGCGTCCGCTCCGCGTTGATCCGGACCCCGCGGCGCTCCTCCATCCACATCCGGCCCCCGCCGGCCCCGCAGCAGAAGCTCTGCCGCCCGTGGCGATCCATCTCGCGCAGCTCCAGGCCGGGCACCGCCGCCAGGACCGCCCGCGGCTCCTCCACCACCCCGTTGTACCGGGTCAGGTAGCAGGAGTCGTGGTACGTCACGGGGCGGCCACCGCCGGGGCCGGAATCGCCAGGGGGACCCTCCGCCGCGCCGGCGGTCCGCTGATCGGCCGGTGCCGGTGGCGCCGTCGCGCCGGCCTCGGGCCGGAGCCGCCCCTCGGCCACCAGGCGCGCCAGGTACGCGCTGTGATGCACCACCTCGTACCGGCCGCCGAACTGCGGGTACTCGTTGGCGAGCGTGTTGAAGCAGTGCGGGCAGGCGGTCAGGACCAGGGGCGGACGGTAGCGATCCAGTGTCTCGACGTTCGCCTGCGCCGCCATCTGGTACAGGTACTCGTTCCCCATGCGGCGCGCGGGGTCGCCGGAGCAGCTCTCCTCCTGGCCCAGCACCGCGAACCGGACCCCTGCGGCATGCAGGCACGTGACCACCGCGCGGGCCACGCGGCGGTTCCGGTCGTCGAACGCGGCCGCGCACCCGACCCAGTACAGCACCTCGAATCCCGGGGGCGTGTCGCCATCCCCGCCACCCGCGCTCGCGCGGGCGATCGAGTCCGCCGCCACGGGAACCTCGAAGGGAAGCCCCCGGGCCCAGTCGAGCCGGGCACTGCGCGGCTGCCCCCACGGGTTGCCGTGCCGCTCCATGTTGGTGAACGCGACCGTGACCTCCTGGGGGAACCGGCTCTCCTCGAGGACCAGGTTCCGTCGCAGCCCCACGATCTTGTCGACATGCTCGATGGTCACGGGGCAGGCCTCGACACAGGCACCGCAGGTCACGCAGTCCCACACCGCGTCGTAGGGGATCGCCGCATCCACGATCGGACGTGCCAGGGCCGTGGCCCGGGCGGCGGCATCGATCTCGCCCCTGCGGTCGCCGGCGGGCATGCCGGGGGCGTCGGACGGACGGATCCAGGGGACCCGGGGCAGACCCCGCAGCAGGGGCACCCCGGCCTCGCCGTCGATGGCCATCTGGCGGAGGCCCATGACGAAGGTCTTGGGGTTGAGCGGCTTGCCCGTCGCCCAGGCCGGGCACTGCGCCTGGCAGCGCCCGCACTCGGTGCAGGTGAACGCGTCGAGCAGGTCCTTCCAGCCGAGGTCCGCCACCGCCCGCACGCCGAACGTTCCGGACTCCGCCTCCAGGTCCATGGGCGGGAGTTCGCCGCGCGGCCGGAGCTTCCGGAAGGCGGTGTTGAAGAACGCCGTCGCGATGTGCAGGTGCTTGGAGCCGGGCAGGTAGACCAGGAAGGCCGAGACCAGCAGGATGTTGGCCCACCATGCCACCGCGAAGATCGCCTCCTGCGCGGCCGGCGCCATCGGACTCGCGATCAGCTGGCCCAGCGGCCGGGACACGAGCTCCGCGGGGGAGTACGGGTCGCCGTAGCGGGCCAGCCGGAACGCCTCCGCG